>NZ_BCAK01000027.1:0-50124 GCF_001293905.1 Brachybacterium sp. SW0106-09 | reverse complement strand
GCCGCCATCTCCTACACCCTCATCTGTGAAGAGCCCCTTTCCCGGCAGGTTCGCCTGGGACAGGTAGGCAGCAGCGCGGCGGAGGACCTCGTTCTCCTGCTCCAGCAGCCGGATCTTCTTCCGAGCATCACGCAGTTCGGTCGACTCCTCCCGGGACGCACCGGGCCGGTTGCCGTCGTCGATGTCGGCTTGGCGGATCCACTTATGGAGCGTCATCTCGTGGACACCGAAGTCCTTCGCGATCTGCGCGAGAGTGACGCCGTCCTCGCGGGACCGGGCCACACGCACGACGTCCTCGCGGAACTCTCGGGGATAGGGAGCGGGCATGATGCACATCCTTCCAGGCCGCCCATCAGGCAAGCCAGATCAGATGTCACCTATCCGTGCGGCAGTCCCGGTCCACTCGTAGAGCTTGTCGCCCGGCTTCGCCGTGGACGGCCTCGTCATACCTTGGCTGTAACCGGCGAGCAGGAAGTAGGGAACGCCTTCCTCCTGCGCGATGGACAGCTCGACGGCGACCCCGGTGGCCGTGCCCATGTGCTTGCCGCACAGAACGATGACGAGGCCACTGGCCCTGATCTGCCGCCGGGCCCTCGCCCTCCAGTCGCTCGAGGGCTCCTTGAGCGACCAGTCATGGATGACAAAGGGCGAGTCGGGGTTCTTCGACTGGCCGACGAGCAGGTCCTTGAGCCTGGCGTCGTTGTCGTAGTCGAAGCTGATGAATGCGCGCTGTGCCATGGGTTCCTCCCGGCGTCGTTCGTCCGGGCGTTCCCGGTCCGCGACCATCATGTCAGTGGGTAGCGACACTGAGGCGCACAAATCCCTGGTAGGGAGCCTCACCTGATGACGCCGTCAGGCACTGACACACGAGCGCCAAGGGCACACCCGTTCAGCCCCATCCGTGCATCGCACTTCTTACACGAATCATGCCGTGTTAAGCACCGCGCCAATACCTCAATAAGACCTGTAGTTCTCGCGAACCCTTCCCGCCCAAGTTTTAATCACTACTTCAGACTGAGTTGCGAGATGTGGCTCCGATACCCCAATGGGAAGCTCTTGCACATATGCATCGCTCACACCGTTATCGAAGATTCCGCCAGTAATTCCCGGCTGACGGAATATCAATAGCGGGAGGCGAAGGGCAAACAAAATTCCGGCCTCCAGCTGGTTCCAAGGAGTCGGAATCGACACGTTGTTGAGCACCCGAGCTACAGGCGTACCCATCTTTGACTCAGCGCGCTCTGCGCGCATCTGTTCGAACCCAAGGACCACGCCTCCGGCGCAGTGCCTGGCAATCGAAAAGACTTCTTTCAATGGGACGTCGACGCCATAATCAGTTCGCCCTAAAGCTCGATGCTCAAGATTCTCGCGGCGAAGGAGTTCGACGATGTAGTCGTAGGACGCTTGTTGGTCGCTCGACAGGGCCGAGGGTGCCGACACAAAAACGGGAATTCGCGCAGTCATCGGGGCAGTCTAGCCCCTCTCCCGCAGAGCCTTTTCGCTACACATTAAACCTAAATTCTACCACGTCGCCGTCGCGCATGACGTACTCCTTGCCCTCCATGCGCACCCAGCCCTTGGCCTTGGCCTCGGCCATGGACCCGGCCTCCATCAGCTGGTCGAAGGAGACGATCTCGGCCTTGATGAAGCCGCGCTCGAAGTCGGTGTGGATGACGCCGGCGGCCTGCGGGGCGGTCGCGCCCTTGGGGATGGTCCAGGCGCGGGACTCCTTGGGACCGGCGGTGAGGTAGGTCTGCAGACCGAGCGTGTCGAAGCCGACGCGCGCGAGCTGGTCCAGGCCCGACTCCTCCTGGCCGGTGCTCTCGAGCATCTCGGCGGCCTCGTCGGCGTCGAGCTCGATGAGCTCCGACTCGAATTTGGCGTCGAGGAAGATCGCCTCGGCGGGGGCGACGAGATCGCGCAGCTGCTGCTGCATGGCGGTGTCGGCGAGGCCGTCCTCGTCGGTGTTGAAGACGTAGATGAAGGGCTTGGCGGTCATCAGCTGCAGCTCGCGCAGCTGGGCGACGTCGATGCCGGCGTCCTTCGCGCCCTGGTAGAGGGTCTTGCCGGTCTCGAGCAGGGCCTTGGCCTTGGTGACGTTCTCGAGCACGGCGGCGTCGATGAGGCCGCGCTTGGTGTCCTTCTCCAGGCGCTGCATCGAGTTCTCGATGGTCTGGAGGTCGGCGAGGATCAGCTCGGTGGTGATGGTCTCCATGTCGCCGGCGGCGTCGACGGAGCCCTCCACGCGGGTCACGTCGGGGTCGGAGAACGCACGGGTGACCTGGCAGATCGCCTCGGCCTCGCGGATGTTGGCGAGGAACTTGTTGCCGAGGCCCTCGCCCTCGCTCGCGCCCTTGACGATCCCGGCGATGTCCACGAAGGACACCGTCGCCGGCAGCAGCTTCTGGCTGCCGAAGATCTCGGCGAGCTGCGCCAGGCGCGGGTCGGGCAGCGGGACCACGCCGACGTTGGGGTCGATCGTCGCGAACGGATAGTTCGCCGCGAGGACCTCCGCGCGGGTCAGAGCGTTGAACAGGGTGGACTTGCCGACATTGGGCAGCCCGACGATTCCGATAGTAAGAGCCACGGGAGATGAGTCTACGAGGCACGGGCGCTCCGGCAACGCCCTCGGACAGTGAGATCGCGGACCCTGCCTCGCACAGGGCCGCTCCCGGCCGTCGCGACGCCCGAGCTGCCGTCATGGTCCACCGGCGAGCAATCGGCCGACAGCCGCCGCCGGACGGCCTCGGGGGCCCGCCGGCGCGCGGCCGACGGGACCCCGGAGAGTCGCCCTCAGTACGCGACGGTGAAGCGGGTGCGGCGGTGGGCCGGGGTCTCGATCTCGTCGACCAGTGCGACGGCGAGGTCCTGGCCGGAGAGATTCGAGTCGCCGTTCTCGTCGCTCAGCAGCACGTCGCCGCCGACGCGATAGGCGCCGGTGCGCTCCCCCGGGGCGAAGGAGCCGAAGCCGCCGGCGGGGCTGACGAAGAACCAGTCCAGCCCCTCCTCGGCGCCGCGGAGGTCCTGCAGGACGGCGTCGAGCACGCGCGGCTCCTCGGCGAACTCCTTGGGGAACTCGGGGGTGTCCACGAGCTTCGGGCCGCCCTCGGCGACCAGCAGCGAGCCGGCCCCGCCGATCACGCCGAGCCGCACGCCCTTCTCGCGGGCGAGACGGGCGACGGACGCGATCAGGGCGCGGAAGGCCTCGAGGTCGGCCATGTCGCCGCGGGGCGAGAGAGCGGAGACGACGACGTCGGCGCCGTCGAGTGCCTCGGCGAGGAAGGACTCCTCTCGCACGTCGCCGGCGCGATGGGTGACCCCGGCGGGGACCTGCTCGGGGGCGGTGCGGCTGAGCGCGAGGACGTCGTGGCCGCGGTCTGCGGCCTCCTGCGCGAGGTGGCCTCCTGCGTAGCCGGTGCCGCCGAGGATGACGATGCGAGCCATGTGCTCTCCTTCCGCGCCCGCTGCGGAGCGCTGCTGCGAGGCACCGTCGAGGGTGCCGTCTCGATGAGGGATCCACTGTGAAGCGTGGACCTGCATGCTCACTGTAGGTAACCTTCTCTCTGCGGGGAAGTAGGCACTTCGCGGTAACCCCTCGCCGCCGTCGGCCCTCTCCCGTGAGGAGTCCCGGCCCGCCGGGCCGTCGGCCTTTCACCCACAGCCCGTCCGCCGCCGTTCTTGCACTCGAGGAGACCGCCAGATGTCCGCCCTGCGCCCGTACGACCCCTTCTCCCGCGACTGCCCCTCGCGCCGCCTGCTGGACCGGATCGGCGACCGCTGGACGGTGCTGCTGATCACCACGCTCGAGGACGGCCCACGCCGCTTCTCCGAACTGCTGCGCACGGTCGACGGCATCTCCCAGAAGATGCTCACCCAGACCCTGCGCTCCCTCGAGGCCGACGGGCTCGTGCTGCGCACCGTCCACCCAGAAATCCCGCCGCGCGTCGAGTACGAGCTGACGGAGCTGGGGCGCTCGCTGCTCGAGCCTCTCGCTGCACTGATCAGCTGGGCGACCGACCACATGGGCGAGGTGCAGACCTCCCGGGATGCCGTTTCCGCAACCGCCTGACCGCGCGCCGGGCGCCCGGGTCCGCTCATCTGTCCCACCCCCGTGATGTGCTGATCCCATGAGCGGAACCACCATGCTCCTGCTGGGTCTCGTCCTCGGCGCGCTGCTCGGCGCCGCCGTGACGTTCCTCCTGCTGCGCGAGCGCATGCGCGCCGCGCACACACAGCGCAGCGCGGGCGAGGACTCGGCCGATCGCCTGCTGCGCCTGGCCGACGAGCGCCACGAGCGGGACGTCGCCCGGCGCGACGCCGCCGAGGAGGAGCGCGAGGCCGAGCTGCAGCGCACCCTCGCGCCGCTGACCGCGACCCTCGCCCAGCTCGAGCGGAACCTGGCCCGCTCCGAGGCGGCACGCGCCGAGGCCGAAGGGGCGCTGCGCAATCACCTCGGCGAGCTGGGGCGGCGGGCCCAGTCCCTCGAACAGGGCACCACCGCGCTCACCGCCGCGCTGCGCGCCCCGACCTCGCGCGGCCGCTGGGGCGAGGTGCAGCTGCGCAGCATCGTCGAGGCCGCTGGCATGCTCGAGCACGTGGACTTCTCCGAGCAGCTCGGAGGCACCCGGGCCGACGGGGAGAAGGGGCAGCGCCCCGACCTCGTCGTCCACCTCTCCGGCGAGCGCACCCTGGTCGTGGACGCGAAGGCGCCGATGGACGCCTATCTCGACGCGGTCGAGGAGCAGGACCCGAAGCGCGCCCGCGCCCGGCGCACCGCGCATGCCCGGGCGCTGCGCCATCACGTGGACCAGATCGCCGGCAAGGCCTACTGGAAGGCGCTCGGAGACACCCCGGAGTTCACGGTGCTGTTCGTGCCGAGCGACGGGGTGCTCGCCGCCGCGCTCGAGTCCGCGCCGGACTTGCTCGAGCACGGCTTCGCGAAGGACGTCGTGATCGCCTCCCCCGCCACGCTCATGGCGCTGCTGCGCACCGTCGCGCACACCTGGCGCACCGACTCGCTGAACCGCGACGCCCGCGAGGTGCTCGAGGCGGGCCGCGAGCTCCACCACCGGCTCGGGACGTTCACCTCCCACCTGGGGAAGGTGGGGCGGTCGCTGGACTCCTCCGTCGCCGCGTTCAACGAGGCCGTCGGCTCGCTGCAGTCGAGGGTGATGGTGACCGCGCGGAAGTTCGAGGACCTGGGCCTCGCCGGCACCGCGGTCGAGGACGTCGAGCAGCTCACGCGCCGTGCCCGCACCCTCGAGGAGGACGAGATCGCGCAGCTCGCGAGCCCGCGCGGAGACCGGACCGACCAGACGGAGGAGCGACGCCGCTCCGCCGGCTGAGACCCGAGTCCGCGCGTCGAACGGCCGACGCGCGACCGCCCGCGTCGGTCCTTCCGCCCTCCTGGCGCCGCCCGCCTTCGCGTCGCCCAGGCACCATCGACCCTCGCGCCGATCAGTCGCCGCGCCGGGTCTCGCGACGCTCGAGACCGTCGATGATCAGCGACAGGCCGAGGCCGAACTCGTCGTCGACCCCGAGCGTCCCGCCGTCGATCACGGGGACGTCCTCGCCCGGCTCCTCACCGCCCACCCAGGCGTCCGTCGCGAACAGACCGGCGATGTGCGGGAACCGCTCGGGGGTGATGACCTCGCCGAGCAGGGCAGAGCCCGCCGAGGTCGTAGCGAGCAGCCCCTCCTCGGCGAGATCGCCCTCAAGCTCCACCATCGAGGCCGCGAGCTGGGAGACCACCAGGATCGTGCCCACCTTCGCCTCCATGTCGAGGTCGAGGTCACCGAGGACCCCGAGGCCCAGGTCGGCCGCACGCATCGAGTTGGGCATCAGCACGGAGGACTGTCCGCGCGGGATGCCCAGCACCCAGGGGTGAGCGCGGTACGCCTCGCGCACGAGCTCGGCCCAGGCCCGCAGCCCCTCGCGCCACCCCTCGGGCAGCCGCGCCTCCTCAGGCAGCTTCAGCGCCGCGTCCTGCATGAGCAGCAGCAGCTCATCCTTGCTGGAGACGTAGCGGTACAGCGACATGGTGGTGAAGCCGAGCGACTTCGCGATCGCCTGCATCGTCACCGCGCCCAGCCCCTCGGCATCCGCGATCTCGATGCCGGCGCCGACGATCCGCTCGTGGCTCAGTCCGCGGCTGGGTCCGCGCTGCGGCGCCTCCTCCATCCCCCACGCGATCATCACCGCGCGCGGCAGTCCCGTCTCGCTCTTCTCGGCCATGGCCCCAGTGTTCCACCGACGGGCACGACGCCGCAGCGCACACCTGGATGCGCGCTGCCGGTCGCACCTCCGGCACCGACGCGACGCAGAACTATCTATGCAATACACGGTGTATGACATACGCTGTCTGCGTCATACACAGTTCGGTGGGATCCCTTCCCGCCCCTCCCCAGGAGCCGGCAATGATCGCACCCCCTCCCCTGCTCGAGATCCGCGACCTGCGGAAGTCCTACGGCCCGCGCCCCGTCCTCGACGGTCTCGACCTCGTCCTCCCGCCGGGCGTCCACGCCCTGCTCGGCCCCAACGGCGCCGGCAAGACCACCCTCATCAAGATCCTCTCCACCCTGCTCCCGCACGACGGCGGCAGCGTGCGCGTCATGGGCCTGGACCCTGTGCGCGATCGCCGCCGCCTGCAGGGACTGCTCTCCCTGACCGGACAGTTCGCCGCGGTCGACGGCGCCCTCACCAGCGCCGAGAACCTCGAGATGATCGGACGGCTGTTCGGCCTGCCCGGCGCGGAGGCGCGGTCCCGCACCACCGAGCTGCTCGAGCGCTTCGACCTGGCGCGCGCCCGCTCGACCCGGGCCTCGGCCCTCTCCGGCGGGATGCGGCGCAAGCTCGACATCGCCGCAGGGCTTCTGTCCCGCCCCCGTCTGGTGGTCCTCGACGAGCCCACGACGGGGCTGGACACCCGCAGCCGTCAGGTGCTTTGGGAGGAGATCCGCGGCCTCGCCGCCGAGGGCACCTCCGTGCTGCTGACCACGCAGTACCTCGAGGAGGCCGACGCCCTCGCCGAGCAGATCCATGTGCTGGACCGCGGCCGCATCGTCGCCGGCGGCACCGCCGAGGAGCTCAAGGCGCTCGTCGGCAGGGCCGTGATCCGCGTCCTCGACCAGGACGGCACCCTGCTCGAGGAGCTCGCGACCACCGGCACCACGCAGGACCTCGCCGCGCGCCTGGGCGAGGCCGCCCACCGCCACCCCGCGGCGACGGCGACCATCCACCGCCCCACCCTCGACGACGTCTTCCTCCATCTCACCGAGACCGGACCGTCGGCCGCTCCCGTCCGAGTCTGACCTCTCCTGCCCTGCACCCGAGCGATCCGTCCACGCCGCCACCCCAGGAGGCCCTCATGTCCGTCCTCGCCCCGGCCCGCCCCGTCCCGCATCCCGCCGACCCGGCCGAACCCCGCTCGGCCGGCTTCCTCACCGGGCTGCTCGTGCTGTCCCGCCGCAGCCTTCTCCATTCCTTCCGCGACCCCGAGTCGGTGCTGATGGCCGTGCTGCTGCCGGTGATGATGATGCTGATCTTCGTCTACGTGCTCGGCGGCACCATGAGCGTCGGCGACAACGCCCCCTCGCACCGCGAGTACCTGGCCTACGTGCTCCCGGCGATCGCGCTGACCGCAGCCGGCTTCGGCGCGTCCTACACCGCGGTGGTGATCAGCAACGACATGACCACGGGCCTGATCGACCGACTGCGCACCATGCCCTTCCCGGCGGTGACCGTGCTGCTGGGCCACACCGTCGCCTCGATGGCGCGGAACCTGGTGGCGACGGTGGTCGTGGTGCTGGTGGCTCTGGCCGTCGGCTTCCGCACCGACGCGCCGGCCGTGTCCCTGCTCGGGGCCTTCGGGCTCATCGCCCTGTGGATCCTGGTGATCACGGTGGTGTTCGCGACGCTGGGCCTCCTCGTAGGCTCCGCCGAGGCGGCGAGCGGCTACGGCTTCATCCTGCTCTTCCTGCCCTACCTCTCCAGCGGGTTCGCGCCGGTGGGGTCGATGCCGGGATGGCTGCGCGTGTTCGCCGAGCACCAGCCGATGACGCCGCTGATCGACGCCTCGCGCGCGCTGATGCACGGCCGGCCGCCGGGCGGCGACGTCGCGGTCTCCGTGCTCTGGTGCGCAGGACTCATCGCGCTCGCCCTCGTCGTCGCGGCCTACGTGCTCCCCCGCCGGACGTCCCGCTGAGCGATCCGAGACGGCGGCCGGGGTCAGTCGGAGGGCTCGGAGTCACGCGCCGACGGGGCGTGATTGAACAGGCGCAGCCTGCACGCCCCCGGAGTGGTGAGCTCCGAGCCCTCGTCGACCTCGAGCACGCACAGGCTCGCAGGATGCGCGGGGACCGTGCGCTCGGGGTCGAGGCCGACGGTGCGCTGCAGGAGCGCACGCACAGGGCCGCCATGGGTCACGATCAGCACGCTGCGCTCTCCTGCGCCTGCGGCCTCGGCGACGGCCTGCGCGACCGCGTCGAGGACTCTCGTGGTCAGCTCCTCGAAGGACTCCCCTCCCGGGGGCCGCAGCCGTCCGGCCCGCCAGTCCCGGTAGGCCACCGGGTCCGCATCGGCCAGGGCGGATGAGCTCTCGCCCTCCCACCGGCCCAGGTGCGCCTCGTCCAGGCGGGCGTCGGCACGGCCGGTCGCGACGCCGAGCGCCTCGGCGGTCTCCCGGGTGCGCCGCAGCGCCGAGGTCACGACCAGGCGGGGACGGTACGGGAGCAGCGAGGGCGCGAGCGTGCGTGCGTCGGCGCGCCCGGTCTCCGACAGTGCGATGTCGCGTCGGCCCTGGAGCCGGCCCTGGCCGTTCCACTCCGTCTCCCCGTGGCGCACCAGCAGCACGCGGATCATCGGGAGCCTCCCTGCACCAGCGCCCGGCTCCCGAGCGCGGATCGCTCGCGCGGGGCATCGACGGGTTCGTCCGGGACGGGCAGGACCTCATCCATCCGCCGTCCCTCCACGTCGAAGCAGGCCGCCGGCTGCGGGGGCAGCGCGATCCACACCTCGTCACCGGGCCGATGGTCGGTCGGGGCGTCCTGCGTGATGCTCAGCCTGCGCCCGACCGTCGGCTCGACGCCGAGCACCCATCGCTCCGCCATCGGCACCTGGTCCACGAAGACGGCGGGCAGGCGTCCGGGGCCCGGTCCGTCCGTCAGGACCGGTCCGGAGGGCCGGTACATGAGCTGCACCGCGCCCTCCGGCAGGGAGGGTCCCGCCGCTCCGACGTCGACGCCCCGGATGCGCAGTCGCCTCGCGCGCACCTCGCCGTCGAGGATCGCGGCCGGCGGGGTGCCGACGAAGGTCGCGGTGAAGGCGGTGGCCGGCTCCGCCAGCAGCTCCGCAGGGGTCCCGAACTGCTCGATCCGTCCCTCGCGCATGAGCGCGACGTGCGTCGCCATGGCCATCGCCTCGACCTGGTCGTGGGTGACGTAGACGCTGGTCGCCCCCGTTGCACGGTGGATCCGCATCAGCTCCGCCCGCGTGCCGACGCGCAGCGTCGCATCGAGGTTGGACAGGGGCTCGTCGAAGAGCATCACCCCGGGTCGGGAAGCGATGGTCCGGGCGATCGCGACCCGCTGCTGCTGTCCGCCGCTGATCTCCCCCGGATATCTCTCGGCGAGATCCTCGATGCCGAGCAGCTCGAGCACCTCGGCGACCCGTCGGCGCCGCTGGTCCCGGGGCCAGCCGGCGACGCGGAGCGGCCAGTCGATGTTCCCGCCGACGGTCTTGTGGGGCCACAGGGCGTAGGACTGGAACACCATGCCCGCGCCGCGCTGGGCGGGATCGACCTGCACGCTGCCGTCTCCGCGCGCCACCGGCCTGTCCCCGAAGCGGATCTCGCCGCCGGAGGGATCCTCCAGTCCCGCGAGCATCCGCAGGGTCGTCGTCTTCCCGCATCCGGAGGGTCCGAGCAGGACCAGGAAGGCGCCGGCGGGCACGTCGAGCGAGATGCCGTCGACTGCGGCGGGACCGTCGGCGGCTCCGTAGCTCTTGCGCAGGTCGGTCAGGGAGATCGGCAGGCCGGTGCCGGGCCGGTGCGGCGAGGGGGAGATCATGCGGACTCGTTCCATGGTCGGGCAGCGCCTTCGGCGCGGCGGGCGAGGAGCGTCGCACCCACCGAGATCACGGCGATGACCACCGTGACGGCGTTGGCGAGCTGGGTGAAGTTCTCGGAGGAGTACTGGTAGGTGAGCACGGCGAGCACCGGCATCGCCGGGGTGGCCAGGAGCACCACGAGCGACAGGTCGCGCACCATCTGCACGAACACGAGCACCCCTCCGGTGAGCAGGCCCCGTGCAGTCAGCGGCGCGATGATCGCCCGCAGGCGCAGGCCGAGCCCGGCCCCTGCCATCCGCGCGGACTCCTCCACGTCGCGGGAGACCTGCGAGAGGGCCGCCGTCGAGGAGCGCACCGCGAACGGCAGGGTGGCGGCGATCCCGGCGATCACCAGCAGCGCGAAGGTGCCGTACAGGCTGGGCAGCGGCCCGATGGGCGCCCCGAACTGGGCGATGAAGGCCGCGCCGAGGGCGATGCCGGGGATCAGGAACGGGAGATAGGACAGCAGCGCCATGGCGCCGAGCACCGGCCTCGGACCGCCCGAGCGGGTGATCACGTACGAGATCAGCAGTCCCAGCAGTCCTGCGCCGAGGGCGACGCACACCCCGAGCGCCACCGTGTTCCAGGTCGCCTGGAGGATCTGCGGGTTCGACAGGATGCCGCGCTGGCCCTGTGCGAGGGACGGGTCGGAGCCGCCGATCCAGAAGTGGAGCGTGAACCCGGAGGAGAAGTCGTTCGTGCGCCGGGTCAGCGAGCTCGCCAGCAGCACCAGTCCCGGGATGATCGTGGTCAGGAGCACGAGTCCCCAGGCCAGTGTCGCCACGGGCAGCGCCCACGCGCCCAGCCGCACGGTGCGACGGCGACCGCCCTTGCCGGTGATCGTCTCGAACCGCCGCCGGCCGCCGGTGGCGCGCGAGGCGACGAGCATGATCATCGCCGAGACGACGATCAGCACGATCGCGAGCACGTAGCCGCGGGAGACGTCGCCGGTGGAGATCGCCCCGTACAGCCTGGTCGACAGGGTGTGGAAGCGCACGGGCAGCCCCAGGAGAGCGGGGCTGACGAAGTTCGAGACGCCCTCGGCGAAGGCCAGCAGCGCTCCCGAGAGCACCGCCGGGGCCACCACCGGAAGGGCGATGTCGCGGGCCACCGCGAAGCGCGAGGCCCCGGTCATCTCGGCCGCCTCCGTGAGATCGCCGCCCACCGCGGCGAGCGCGGCGGCGATCAGCATGAACGAGAGCGAGAAGTAGTGCGCCGTCAGGGTGAGGGCGACGGGCACCGGGCCCCAGGCGATCCAGTCCGGGACCGGGATCCCGAGTCCCGCGAGGATGCCCGTGGTCCCGCCCAGAAGGTCGTTGCGGAAGACGGTGTCCCAGGTCAGCGCGAGGGCGAAGCTCGGCAGCGCGAAGGGGATCGTGGCCAGCACCGCGATCGCCCCGCGTCCGGGGATCCTGGTCATCACGACCACCCAGGCGAGGAACCCTCCCAGCAGCGTGGAGAGCACCGCGGTCGCCGCGCCCATCAGCAGGGAGTTGCGCAGCGGCCGCCACAGGAGGTTCTCCGACATCCGGCTGGCGAACACATCGCCCCAGGCCGTCCGCTCGCCCTCGGCGAGGGTGGTGGCGACGAGGCCGCTCAGCGGGGCCGCGACGAGCACCAGCAGCACCAGCAGCGTGCCCGCGGCGAGAAGCACGACGGGACGACGGACCGTCCCGGCGAGGCGTGCGGCACGTCGGGACCAGGGACGAGTGTTCTCGGCGAGAGCGGTCATGCTCGGCCTTCCTCCGCGAGAGCGGTGCGTCGATCGCTCAGCCGAAGGTGAGCAGCAGGTCGGCGACCTGACCGCGGACCTCCGCGGTGGCGGCCGGGTCGATCGTCCAGGCGCCGAGCTCGTCCAGCGGAGCGGCGTCGGCCGGGACCGTCACATCGGTGCGCACGGGATAGTCCCCGGGCACGTGGAAGGGTGCATAGGCCGGACCGCCGGTCTCGGAGTCGTCGCCCATCATGAAGTCGATGACCAGGCGCGCGGCAGCCGGGTGCGCCCCGCCGCTGACCAGTCCGAGATAGGCGGGGAAGGTGATCCCGACGGCGGGGGCGGTGTCGAGGGAGGCCTGGAGCGCCCAGCCCTCCTCCTCGTTGTCCCGACGGTCCGAGTAGGACGTGAAGCCGACGGGCGGCGCGTCCTTCCCGGTGGCGCCGACGGCGGCGTTGACGTTGTCGGTGTCGTCGACGAGAACGAGACCGTTGGCGTAGAGGTCCTTGAGGAACTGCTCGCCGGCGTCCCGCACGTCGTCGTCGAGCTCGACCGGCCTGCCGAAGTGCGCCTCGTGCGCCTCCGCCATCGCGTCGGCCTGCAGCACGATCTCCGTCATCAGGTCCAGGTAGTCGCCGCGCACGGAGGGGTCCACGGAGATCACCCGACCGTTCCACTCCCCCTCGGTGAGCTGCCACAGGTTCGCGATCGGGCTGCCCTCCGGATAGGACTCCTCGTTGTACATGAGGATCTTCGTCGAGAGACGGTTGGCAAGCAGCGGCTCCTGGAACTCCTCGGGCACCACGTCGGCGACGCGCTCGGGGACGTGGGCGGTGAGGATCCCCGTCTCGAGCAGCTCGGTGAGCACGACGGGCGCGTCGGAGATGTAGGCGACGTCGGCCGAGGGCGCCCCGGCCTCCGCCTCGGAGCGCAGCCGTGCGATCTGCTCGGTCGCGGAGATGTCATGGCCGATCATGTCGATGCCGGGGTAGGCCTTCTCGAACTCCTCCTCGACCTGGGCGATCCGGGAGGTGAAGGCGTAGACCGTCACCTCCCCCTCCTCCCTCGCGCGGGCCACGAGCTCCTCGTGGGAGAGCGCGTCGAGCTCGGCGGCGAGCTCATCGGCGCCGGCAGCCTCGGCGTCGGCGGGCGCGGTCGGGGCTCCTCCTCCGCAGGCGCTCAGGCCGAGCAGCACGGGGAGGGACGCGGCGGCGGTGATCTGGAACTGGCGGCGGGTGGTGCGCATGGCGAGGTGCTCCTGAGGTGTGGGGCGGCAGACCGGGATCGGGCAGGGCGGGCCAGGGGCGTGCAGGGGGCGGGCAGGGCGGACCGCACCGCGAGCGCCCGGAACGGCAGCGGGGCGCAGCGGTGGGAGTCGTCGGCGGGAGGCGTCGGAGGCGGGGTGACTGCGGTGAGGGTGTCGGACGAGTCGGCGGTCGTCAGTCGAAGACGGGCAGCAGATCGTCGAGCCGGTCGAGGGCGGGGAGGGTGAGACGCGGATGTCGCTGGGCGAGGGCGAGGACGATCGCATTGGAGATCGCCATCGGGACGGTGAGCGAGGCGAAGCCGTCGAGGTCGCCGCGGGGAGCGGCGAGGACGGTGGTCGGGGCCGGGTCGAGGGTGTGCAGCGAGTCGGTGACCAGCACGGAGCGAGCGCCGACGGCGCCGACGTGGCGCAGCAGGGGGCCGAGGTCGCGCGGGGCGCGGCGGAAGGCGAACGCGAGCACGAGGTCGTCCTCGCGGAGCGGGAGGATGCGCTCGGCGAGGTCGCGGCCGCTGCCGGCGAGGTTCACCGACGTGATGCCGAAGCGACGCAGCCGTCTGTCCATGAGCTCTGCCAGCACGCTCGCATTCCCGCGCCCGAACACGAAGATCCGCCGTGCCCCGGCGATCTCGTCCGCGACCTCGGCGAGGAGGTCGTCGTCGAGGTGGCGCACGAGCATGTCCAGCGCCCGCACCTCGCTGTCCACGAGGGCGCTGAGCGGGCCCTGGGAGCCACGCTCCCGCTGCTCGGAGCGGAACCGGTCGGCCGAGCCGGTGAGGCGTCGGTTGTGCTCGGCGCGCAGCTCCTCGCGCAGCTGGAGGTAGCCGTCGTAGCCCAGGCGCTGCGCCAGTCGGGTCGCCGCGGCGGGATGCGCCCCGGCGCGGCGGGCGAGATCCTCGCCGCGCCAGAGCGGCGCCTCGACAGGGTTCTCGAGCAGCTCGTGCAGGAGGGTGCGGTCGCCCCGGGTGAGGAGCGGGGACTTCTCGTGGACGCGCTCGGCGAAGGTGGGCATGCCCTCACCCTAGGGGCAATTTTCCTTGCAGGATGGATCCTGCGCGCAATTTTCATTGCTGTTCATGCGGTGCTCACCTCGATGCCCCGCACCACGCGGACGCGCGCCTCAGCGGCCCCGGCGCACCAGCACCACGGCGCCGATCACGATCGCGGCCAGCAGCACACCGCCGCCGAGTCCTCCGAGCACGGCCCACACCACCGGCGGCACGGCGAATCCGCTGCGCTCGTCCTCGGTCGGCGGGTCCTCGAGCTCGGGCGCGCCGCCCGCGTCGGAGGCTCCCCCGCTGTCGGAGGCTCCCCCGCCGTCCGAGGCCCGGGGAGCCGAGCCGGGGTCCGCGGCGAAGCGGTCCTCGACCGCGCCCTGCCCGCTCAGCTCCGGCCCCTCGGCGGGCTCGCCCACCGCATCGAGATCGAGCACGTAGGGCACCTCGAACAGACGCTGCGCCGAGTAGTCGGAGGGGACCACGGCGAGCTGCAGGTAGTAGTCCCCGGCGAGGAAGGAGGTGCGGGCCTCGGTGCCGCCGTCCTCGCGGTTGCGGAACTGGATCGGGGAGCCCTGGTTCACCTGCAGAGTGGTCTTCGGCGCGGCCTTCGTCGAGACCCCGGTCGCCTCGCCCGAGGCCGACGGCGGCACCACGAGGTACACGTCGTCCCTCAGCGGCGAGTACAGCCGGGCCTGCAGCGTCAGCCCCATCCCGCCCGGCACCTCGAACTCGCCGAGCGCGATCGCCGCGCGGACCTGCTGGCCGTACTGAGCCGGGATGCGGAAGAACTGCACCTCGCCGGGGATGATCGTGCCGCGCATCGGCCCGTCGAGGTCCTCCACGGCGGAGGCGAAGGAGAACGCGGGCTGGATCTGCTCACCGTCGGTAGGAACGGCGAGCGGCTCCTGCGGGCGCACGTACTTCGCGGCGGGAGGCAGGCCGTCCAGCGCCACCTTCTCCTCCGCGAAGAACTGCAGCTCGACCGGCACCGCCTCCTCGAGCGCCGGGTCTCCGGTGCGCTCGACCTCGAGGATCACCGTGCCGTCGGCGTCCTGCCCGAAGCAGGTGAGGTTCGCGGTCTCCCCCAGGCGCGGGGTCGCGACGGCCGCGGTGATCGGCCCCTGGCCCAGGTCGGCCTCCGCGCGGGCCTGGACCTCGCCGATGCGGCAGTCGACCCCGTCGGCCGAGCTGGTGGCCAGGCGCAGCTGCGCGAGGCTGCTGGCGTCCCCGCCCCCGCCGGGCAGCACCATCGTCGCGGTGAGATGCGCGATCTCGCCCTCGGCGAGCTGCAGGCGGTAGAAGCGGGAGAAGCCCTCGCCGTCGTCGATCGCGGCGCTGCCGTGCTCGAGCACGTCGAGGAAGGAGCCAGGTGCGAGGTCCACGGCGGTCTCGGGGCTGGTCCCTCCGGTGATCGGCTGGCCCTGGGTGGCGTAGCCCTGGATCGCGCGGGTCATCTTCACCAGCAGCTCGTCGCGCAGGGTCTCGGCGTCGGTGGCGTCGGCGAAGGTGCCGCCGGTCGCCTCGGCGATGCAGGCCAGCTCGTCGCGGGCGTCCTGCTCGGCCTTGAAGCCGATCGTGTGGATACGCATCTCGGGGTGCTTCTGCGCGAGGTCGGCGGCGACCTCGCAGGGCGGCGGGCCGCCGCACTCGTCGATCCCGTCGGAGACCAGCACGATCGAGCGCATCTCCGCCTCCGGCAGCTCGGCCGCGGCCTTCGTCAGGGACAGGCCGATCGGGGTGTACCCGGAGGGCTGCACGCCCTCGATCGCGCCGAGCAGCGCCTGGCGGTCCAGCCCGTCGGGCTTCACCAGGGTCTTCACGTCCTGGCAGCCGGCCTCCTGCCTCGCGGCGGTCGCAGGATCGGAGTTGCCGTAGGTCATCAGACCCACGCTCGCGTCCTCGGGCAGCATCGGCACGAGGGTGCTGAGCGCCTCCTTGGCCACGTCCATGCGGCTGCGCCCGCCGACGTCGTCGGCCCGCATCGAGCCCGAGCCGTCCACCACCAGCATCGACGGTGCTGTCCGGCCGGTGTTGTAGCCCTCGGCGCGGGCCTGCGGCAGACCGGCCGGGGCCAGCACGACGAGGGAGACGAGCAGGGTCGCCAGGAGCGCGAGGGACAGCGGGCGGGCGGCCGTGCGTGGGATCACCGGACCATCATGCCGAATCCCGACGGTCGACGGTGCCGGTCTCCACACCGAGATGACCGACGGGTCAGGAGCTGCTGAGCCGGCGTCCGCACGCCGCGGCGGGTCAGGACTCGGCAGTGGCGCGATCCCCGGTGGGCTTGGTGCGGCGGTCGGACTCGCCGCGGCTCTTCATCTCCTGGCGCAGCTCCCGCGGCAGGGAGAACATGAGGTCCTCGGTGGCAGTGCGCACGGGCTTCACATCGCCGAAGCCGCGCTCGGAGAGCTCGGCGAGCAGCTCCTGGACCAGCACGTCCGGCACGGAGGCGCCGGAGGTCACGCCCACGCTCTCCACACCCTCGAACCACTCCTCGCGCAGCTCGGAGACGCTGTCGATGCGATGGGAGGCCTTCGCCCCGGCCTCGAGCGCGACCTCCATCAGGCGCACGGAGTTCGAGGAGTTCGGGGAGCCGACGACGAGGACGAGGTCCGCGTCGGGGGCGATCTTCTTGATCGCGACCTGGCGGTTCTGGGTCGCGTAGCAGATGTCGTCGCTGGGCGGCGCCTGCAGGGTGGGGAAGCGCTCCTTGAGGCGGTCCACGGTCTCCATCGTCTCGTCGACGCTGAGGGTGGTCTGCGAGAGCCACACGACCTTCTCGGGGTCGCGCACGGTGACCTTGTCGACGTCCTCGGGGCCGTTGACGATCTGCACGTGCTCCGGCGCCTCGCCGGCGGTGCCCTCGACCTCCTCGTGGCCCACGTGGCCCACCAGCAGGATGTCGTAGTCCTGGTGGGCGAAGCGCACCGCCTCCTTGTGGACCTTGGTGACCAGGGGGCAGGTCGCGTCGATGGTGCGGAGATTGCGCTCCTCGGCCATCTCGCGGACCTTCGGGGAGATGCCGTGGGCGGAGAAGATCACGAGCGCGCCCTCGGGCACCTCGTCGACCTCCTCGACGAAGACGGCGCCCTTCTCCTTCAGGCGGTCCACGACGAACTTGTTGTGCACGATCTCGTGACGGACGTAGACGGTCTCGTCATAGTGCTCGAGGGCGCGCTCGACGGCGACGACGGCACGATCGACGCCCGCGCAGTACCCGCGGGGCTCGGCAAGGAGGACGGTTCCGGTGCTCACGCCTCCCATCGTAGGAGGCCCGCGTCTGAAGTGGCAGGTCGTGGGGCAAGAGTCACCAACCCTCCACAGGACGGCGACATCCACAGCCGGCGCCTTCCGGTCCGCGCGATGTCGGCCGGTCGTGGAAGAGTGGACCCCATGACGCAGACGACCCCCGATCCGGGCGGGGCGGGCGAGGGCGCCGAGGTGACCGGCGCCCCGGCCGCCGGGGCCCGCCCGCCGCTCGCCGCGACCGCCGCGCAGACCACGGCGGAGAACCCGTGGCCGCTGCGGCAGCTGTCCGTGAAGGTCGGCGAGTACGTCGCGCGGATGTCCCCGCTGTGGGTCGAGGGCGAGATCGTGCAGCTGAACCGTCGGCCGGGCGCGGGGCTGAGCTTCATGACCCTGCGCGACATCGACGTGGACATGTCCTTCTCGGTGCCGGTGCGCGAGCACGTTCTGCGCGCCCTGCCGGTCGAGCCGGTGCCCGGCGCGCGCGTGGTCGTGCACGCCAGGCCCACCTTCTGGACCAAGCGCGGCAGCCTCCAGCTCGAGGCCGACGACATCCGCCCCGTCGGGCTCGGCGAGCTGCTGGCCCGGCTCGAGCAGCTCAAGCGGGTCCTCGCCGCGGAGGGTCTGTTCGCCGCCGCGCGGAAGAAGCCGCTTCCCTTCCTGCCGCGCGTGGTGGGGCTGATCTGCGGGCGGGAGTCCGCCGCGGAGCGCGACGTGGTCGTCAACGCCCGTCGGCGCTGGCCCGCCGTGCAGTTCGAGATCCGGGAGGTCGCGGTGCAGGGGACGAAGGCGGTGCGGGAGGTCTCCGCGGCGCTGAAGGAGCTCGATGCCCGCGAGGACGTGGACGTCATCATCATCTCGCGCGGCGGAGGCTCCCTCGAGGACCTGCTCCCCTTCTCCGACGAGCAGCTCACCCGCCTGGTCGCCGGCGCCGACACCCCGATCGTCTCCGCGATCGGACACGAGGTGGACACCCCGCTGATCGACCTCGCCGCCGACGTCCGCGCCTCCACCCCCACCGATGCCGCCAAGCGCGTCGTGCCCGACATCCAGGCCGAGCTCGAGCAGCTGGACCTGGGCCGCACGCGTCTGCGCGCCGCGATCCGCGCCCGCATCGAGCGGGAGCAGTCGGGGCTGGACGCCATGCGCTCGCGGCCCGTGCTCGAGAACCCCTCGAGCATCCTCGCCGGCCGCGCCGACGAGATCCGCTCCCGCATCTCGCTGGCCCGCACCCTGATCGGCTCGCGCCTGGACCGGGCGGCCGACGAGGTCTCCCACCTCGGCAGGCAGGTGCGGGCCCTGAGCCCCCTGGCGACCCTCGAGCGCGGCTACGCCGTGGTGCAGACGGCCGACGGCACGATCATCCGCGCCCCCGAGCAGAGCGAGGTCGGCGAGGCGCTGTCGGTGCGGGTCGCCGGCGGCCGCTTCGGCGCCCTGCACGTGGACACCGACCCCTATACCCCGCCTGCCCCGCAGGCACCGACCGACGACCAGGCCCGCCCCGCCCAGGATCGGACCGAGAACGACGAGGAGACCGCATGAGCACGCCCGATGCCCCGGAGAACGCACTGACCGCCGACGAAGGCGCTCCCGGCACCCCGGGCACCGCGCCCGTCACCCCTGCCGGGGACGAGAAGGCCCTCCCCGCCGATGTCGCCGAGCTGTCCTACGAGGCGGCCCGCGACCAGCTCGTCGAGGTGGTGCGCCGCCTCGAGTCCGGGCAGGGCGGGCTCGAGGACTCGATCGCGCTGTGGGAGCGCGGCGAGATGCTCGCCCGTCGCTGCCAGCAGTGGCTGGACGGGGCCCGCGAGAGGCTCGAGGACGCCGTGGCCGCGCGGCGCGAGGAGGACGGCGCCGAGCGCTGAGCGACCGCTCCGGATCGTCGGCCGAGGCCTCAGCCGATCGCGGCGAGCGCCTCGTCCATGAGCTGCTCGAGCTCGGCCTGATCGGCCGCGCCGTGGACGAGGATCCCGAAGCCCTCGCCCTGGCAGGCGATGCCGGTCTGCTCCGCGTCGTCCCCGCCGCCGAGCACCTGGCACTCGGCGCCCCGAAGGCTCGTCTCCTCGGTGACGGTCGCGCCGGGCATCTCGGCCGACAGCAGCGACGCGCTGACCTCGGCGTCCTCGGCCAGGGTCACGAGATCCCCGCCGGGCGCGGTGTACTGCACGGTCCAGCGCGGGCTCTGCCCGTCGGTGAAGCGCGCCGAGCGCACCTGCCAGTCCTCGCCGGTCGCGGGCACGGCGACGGGGAAGTCGGCCACGTCCTGGGCGCGCTCGGCGGTCGCGGCGACGTCCACCTCCGAGTTCTCCAGCGGCTCGCGCTCGAGGTCGCTGCCCACCCCGAAGAAGCCCACCGCCAGCACGATCACCACGAGCATGGTCAGCACGATCGCCCAGACGATGTTGCGCAGCACCGTGTTCTGCTTGGTCGGCAGCTGGTACGCGGACCTCGGCCGCTCGACGGGCAGCTCGTCAGCGCCGGTCACCTCGGCCTGCGTGCCGACGGCCCCGGCCCCCGCGCCGTCGGACCCAGCACTCGCTGCCGCTGCGCCGTCGGCCCCCGTGCGACCCGCGCCCTCGCTGTCGGCCCCCGTGGGGACAGGGCCGCCCTCACCGCCGGCGGGGCTCGCGGTGCGGTCGGGGCTCTCGGACTGGGCATCGTGCATGCGGGCCATTGTCCCCGCCCGCGCCGCCCTCCGCCTCCCGTGGTGATCCGGGCCACGGCGCCCCTCCCTCGCTCATGTCGCCCGCGCCCTGGAAACCTGCGATGATCGAAGCGTGACCGCGAGAATCCTGATCGCCGGAGAAGCCCTCACCGATATCGTCGTCGACGCCGATGGCGCTCGTCGCGAGCACCCCGGCGGCTCCCCCCTGAACGTGGCCGTCGCCCTGTCGCGACTCGGCCACGATGCCCATCTGCTCACCGCGATCGGCGACGACGCCCGGGGCGACGCGATCCGCGCCCACCTCGATGAGTCCGGCGTGCAGCTTACGCCCGCCTCGGTCCGACCCGGCCGCACCTCGACCGCCGAGGCTGTGCTGGATGCGCACGGCGCCGCGACCTACACCTTCGACCTCGCCTGGGACCCGGACACCGCCGGGCTGCCCGAGACGCCGGACGCCGTGCACACCTCCTCCATCGCCGCCGTCCTGGATCCGGGGGCCACGACGCTCTCCGCCCTGCTGCGCAGCGCCCGCGGGTCCTCGACGATCAGCTACGACCCCAATGCGCGCCCCACCCTGATGGGCGCGCCGGAGGACGTCCGCGCTCGGATCGAGGAGAACATCGCGCTGTCCGACGTGGTCAAGGCGTCCGACGAGGACGTGGCCTGGCTGTACGGCACCGAGGACGTCGAGGACGTCGCCGCCTCGTGGCGCGATCTCGGCCCGTCCCTCACCGTGCTGACCCGCGGCGGCGACGGCGCGGTCGCGTTCTCCGCCAGCGGGCGCGTGCAGGTCGCGCCGGTGCAGGTCGAGGTGGTCGACACCGTCGGCGCCGGCGACACCTTCTCCGCCGGGATCCTCGACGCGCTGGCCGCCAAGGACCTGCTCGGCGCTGATCGCCGCGAGATGCTCGCCGCGATCCCGTCGGACGATCTCGCGACCGTGCTCCGACGTGCCGCCGCGCTCTCAGCGATCACCGTCTCGCGCGCCGGCGCGAACCCGCCCTGGAGTCACGAGCTCACCTGACCCGCCCGCCCGGGGCAGCTGCGCGGGCACGCCGAACCAGCCCGCCTCCCCCTCCACCGGCCCGGGGCCACCCGAGGACCGGACCCGACCACCCGACAGAGAAGACGAACAGGAAGGCCCGTCGATGAACCAGTCCACCCCCGCAGCGCAGCAGAGCGACTACCGCATCGAGCACGACACCATGGGAGAGGTGCGCGTGCCCGTCTCGGCGCTGTACCGCGCCCAGACCCAGCGTGCGGTCGAGAACTTCCCGATCTCCGGGCAGGGCCTCGAGCCCGCGCACATCCACGCTCTCGCCCAGGTCAAGAAGGCCGCCGCCCGTGCGAACAAGGAGCTCGGGGTGCTGGACGGCACCATCGCCGACGCGATCGTCGCCGCGGCCGACGCGGTCATCGCCGGCGAGCACGACGACCAGTTCCCGGTGGACACCTACCAGACCGGCTCGGGCACCAGCTCGAACATGAACATGAACGAGGTCCTGGCGACCCTCGCCACCAGCGCGGGCACCGAGACCCACCCCAACGACCACGTCAACTGCTCCCAGTCCAGCAACGACGTGTTCCCCACCTCCGTGCACGTCGCCGTGACCGCCGGCGTCGTCGAGCACCTGCTGCCCTCCCTCGCCCACCTCGCCGAGGCGCTCGAGAAGAAGGCCGAGGCGTGGAAGGACGTCGTCAAGTCCGGCCGCACCCATCTGATGGACGCCACCCCCGTCACCCTCGGCCAGGAGTTCGGCGGCTACGCGGCCTCGATCCGCTACGGCATCGAGCGCGTCGAGGCGGCGCTGCCCCGCACCGCGGAGGTCCCCCAGGGCGGCACCGCCGTCGGCACCGGCATCAACACCCCGATCGGCTTCCCGCAGAAGGTCATCGCGAACCTCGTCGACCAGACCGGCCTGCCCTTGACCGAGGCGCGCAACCACTTCGAGGCGCAGTCGAACCGCGACGGCCTGGTGGAGATGTCCGGCGCGCTGCGCACCATCGCCGTCTCCCTCACGAAGATCTGCAACGACCTGCGCTGGATGGGCTCCGGCCCCAACACCGGCCTGGGCGAGATCGCGATCCCCGACCTGCAGCCCGGCTCCTCGATCATGCCCGGCAAGGTCAACCCCGTCATCCCCGAGGCGGTGCTGATGGTGTGCGCGAAGATCGTCGGCAACGACGCGGCCATCGCCTGGGGCGGTTCGCAGGGCGCCTTCGAGCTGAACGTGCAGATCCCGCTGATGGGCACGAGCCTGCTGGAGTCGATCCGCCTGCTCGCCAACGCCTCCACGGTGCTGGCCGACAAGACCGTCGACGGGCTCACCGCGAACGAGGAGAAGGCCCGCTTCTACGCCGAGGCCTCCCCCTCGATCGTCACCCCGCTGAACAAGCTGATCGGCTACGAGTCCGCCGCGAAGATCGCCAAGCACGCCGTCGCCGAGCGCATCTCCGTGCGCGAGGCCGTGATCGCGCTGGGCTTCGTCGAGCGCGGCGAGCTCACCGAGGAGCAGCTCGACAGCGCACTGGACGTCCTCTCGATGACCACGCCGAAGGCCTGATCCGTGCTTCGGGTGCCACGGCATCTCGGTCAGACACGGCGTCGCGCATGACGCGCGAACGGGCAGGGGGCGAACCGTCGACGACGGTGCGGCCCCTGCCGATGCCGCTCCCGCTCGCGCTCCTGCGCGGGCTCTTCACGGTGGCGGGCTGGATGATCTCGGCCGCGCCGCTCGCTTTCCTCGCGCTGCTGGTGATCCTGGTGGTCGAGTCCCTGCTCGCGGTCGTGCACGTGCCGGCGTTCTCGACCTCAGACTATGGTGATCGCCTCATCGGGCTGATGCTCGGAGCCGGCGCGATGGTCTCCGGTGCGGCGCTGCTCGTGACCGTCTTGGTGTGGACGGTGCTGCCGGCCATCGAGCTGCACCTCGCACGGGCCAGCGCGCCCCGTGCACGTCTGTCCGCGCAGGACGGTCGACGGCTCGTCGTCCCTGCTGCGCGGCGCGCCGGCCTTCTCCTCGCGGTCGCGGCCGTCGGCCTTCTTGCAGTCGGTGCGGTCGTCGGGCTCCTTGCGGAGGAGCGGGGGGACGGTCTCCATGCAGTGGTGTTCGCCGGTCTCGGTCTGAGTGCGGCAGTTCTGAGTCTGTTCGTTCGACGGCGAACCTCCGGTTCATCTGCTGATCTCATTGCGCTGGAGACGGCCTGGCCTCGCGTCGAGTCGACACCCGAGCAAGTGACGGTGATCCTCGCGCGCGAGCGCCGGCGCGAGGAGGATCCAGCGCACGACGTGCCGATGCACGGCCGACGACGGTCCGACGCTCGCCTGCCGGCAGACGGTTCGTATCTTTCCGCGTGGCCCCTCGCGCTCGTCGGCGCCGGAATCACGGGTCTCGTGCTGTCCGACGTGCTCGAGTACGACGGTCCGTTGCTGGCCGTGCCTTTCGCGCTCCTGCTCGCCGCCGCCGGGCTTGGTGCCTTGGTCGCGATCCTCCCCGTCCAGAGTGCTTCGAGAACTTGGGCACGCGAGACCAGTGCGGAGACCGCACCGCGAGCGTCCGCCGCCGTATACACGCGCCGTCATCCCGCTTTGCTTCCCGCCGCGATGCTCGCGATGACGGCGGCGGCCGCGTTCACCGCTGCACTCACGGCGCACTGGCTCGGTCCCACCACGTACTCGTCGGTATCCCTGTCGACGAGCTCCACACTCGGGGCGCTTGGAGTCACGCTCGCTGTCGTGTCGATCGGAGTCAGCGCGATCGAGCATCGGGGGACACGGGCCTGGCGCGAGCGGTTCCTTCTCGCCCGTCAGGATCTCGATCCATTCTGGTGCCCCGACCTGCACCACGATGGGTTGCAGAGCATCCACGGCTGGCTGAACGGGGACGACGCACCTCCGCATGGACGACGGACTCTCTGACACTGCAAGCATTCGAACGCGACAGCCGCCCTGCCGCGCGTTGCCCGGTCGGGCCACACCGTGCCGATGCGCACGGCGCACCTTGACCTGGAGCGCACTCCAGGGTCTGGGATGAGCGGCATGTGGATCCTGCTGCTCGGCCGGACACACCCATCGGCTGCTGAGCTCTCCCGCCGAGCACGCACATCCCGCGGTCCGTCGCCGCCGTCCCCGCCGTCGCCGTCGCCCCACCAATGTCGCCGTCCCGGCGTCGCCCTGCAGTCGCCGCCTCCGCTGCAGCGGTGTCTGTGGTCACTGGCGAAATGCGGGGATCCTCCGCCCCAGAGAACGTCGGTGCCCAGATACCGCCAGTGAACACAACCACGCCGACCGGCCGGCGCCCTTCCGACGTCCCCGGTCCTCGGTACTCGGTCCCCGGTCCCCGGTCCCCGGTCCCCGGTCCCCGCACGGATGTTCAGCCACTCCGGGCGCTCCGTCGGAGCTCGCGTCGATGATCACCGCGGCTGAGGATCGTCTGCAGCTTCCGGCGCGTGTCCGGCCAGTGCAGGAACACCTGCTCCCACGTCAGGCGCGTGACCCGGTACCCGATCGACTCCAGATACAGGTCCCGTGCCCGGTCCTCGGCATAGCTCAGCGGGTCGTCATGGAACTCGCGGCTGTCGCACTCGATGATCCAGTTCCGCCCCACCAGCAGATCCACGCGCCGGGCGTCGTACGGGAAGCGCACCTGGGTCTTCACGCCGATGCCCCGCGACTCGAACCACCAGCGGACGGCCGTCTCGGTGCCCGACTCCGCATCACCTCGCACGCGTGAGAGCGGCCGACGGATGTCCTTCGGCAACCTCAAGAGGAGCTGTTCCAGCTGCCCCCGGCCGATCAGCCTGCGCTGGAGCGAGGACTCCATGAGCACCGCCGCCTTCACCGTGGGAAGGCATCGAGCAGCGTGCTCCAACACCAGGCCCAGGTCAGGGACGGGATCGTCGTCCGGCCAGGATCGCAGCTCCGGTCCGTGCAGGACGAGACGCTGCAATGGCCTCTTCCCGGTGTCGTTCATCCGCCCGCGCCGCAGGGGCAGCTCCCTCACGTCCTCGAGCTCGGGCGGCAATCTCAACATCCGCGGCCGGAACACGTGCACGCCGGTGTGCGGTGGTGTCCAGACTCCGTGCAGGGATGCCGCGTCAAGGCAGGTGGGGCGCAGCCCCAGCTCGAGCAGGGCGAGGAGGTCGGTCGGCGCCGCGTCGGTGACGTACCAGGGTCGCACCGTGCGATGCTCGCCGTGTGCAGTGCGTCGAAGGAGCTCGGCACGGGCGACGCCCTGCGCACGGAGGGTCCGCTGGTGGTCAATGCCGTCGATCTTCATGAGGGCATCGGAGCATGTCCCCACTCGTGGCCGACCACGCGCATCCCTCCTGGGGACGGAGCGCCGGTGGGGAGGAACAGTCCCAGCGCCGGCGCCGCCAGGAAGACTTGATCCCGGTCCGGAACGTGCAGGGAAGGTCAGCCGGGCAAAGGTGCCGACGGCCAGAGGCAGGACCGGACGTGATCCGAGAGCCTCGCCCCTGCCCGCGCCGCGGTCCTCTGCGTTGACTGGCGGAATACGGGGACGCTCCCGCCTATACGGACTCCGTCCGGCTATGCCGCCAGTCAACGCATGCGCTGCCGACGCGCGACGTGACGACTTGGCGTCGGCGAGCCCGCGGACGCAGCGGGTCTCGATGTCTCACACTCAGCGCGGCGAGCCCGCGGAGGCGGGATGTGCCGGCTCCCCGCACCCCGGACCCCTGCGCTCACTGGCGGAATACGGGGATGCTTCCGCCCATGCGGCCTCCGTCCGGGTATACCGCCAGTGAACGCAGAGACTCCACCGCAGCGTGGACCGCCCCCCGGCGCTCAGCGCCAGGACCGTGCCCCGCCCCTCAGGGGATCGGCTCGTCCAGCACGTGGGTGACCAGCTCCGCGACCTTCGACCGCTCGGAGCGCTGCAGGGTGATGTGCGCGAAGAGCTCCTTCTCCTTGAGCGCCTCCACCACGGAGGCGATCCCGTCGTAGCGGCCGATGCGGAGGTTGTCGCGCTGGGCGATGTCGTGGGTGAGCACCACGCGGGAGTTCTGGCCGATGCGGGAGAGCATGGTCAGCAGCACGTTGCGCTCGAGGGACTGGGCCTCGTCGACGATCACGAAGGCGTCGTGGAGGGAGCGGCCGCGGATGTGGGTCAGCGGGAGCACCTCGAGCATGCCGCGGGAGAGCACCTCGTCGATGACGTTCTGGGAGACCATCGAGCCGAGGGTGTCGAACACGGCCTGCCCCCAGGGGCCCATCTTCTCACTCTGGTCGCCGGGGAGATAGCCGAGCTCCTGCCCGCCGACCGCGAACAGGGGACGGAACACCATGATCTTCCGCTGGGTGCGGCGCTCGAGCACGGCCTCGAGACCCGCGCAGAGGGCGAGGGCGCTCTTGCCGGTACCGGCGCGGCCGCCGAGGGAGACGATGCCGATGGACTCGTCCTGGAGCAGGTCGATCGCGACGCGCTGCTCGGCGGAGCGGCCGGCGACCCCGAACACGGTCTGGTCGCCCTGCACGAGCCGCACCTGTTTGTCGCGGGTGACGCGGCCCAGCGCCGAGCCGCGCGGGCTCGTGATCGTCAGGCCGGTGTGCACCGGGTGGTGGGCGATCTCGGGCACTTCGACGACCTGGCCGTCGTAGAGGTCGGTCATGGTCTGCTCGTCCACGGAGGTGGCGACCATACCGGTGTAGCCGCGGTCGCGGGCGAGCTCGGCCCGGTACTCCTCGGCGTGGATGCCGGAGGCGCTGGCCTTGATGCGCATCGGCAGATCCTTGGACACCAGCACCACGTTCTTGCCCTCGAGCTGGAGGTTCTTCGCGACGGCGAGGATGCGGGTGTCGTTGTCGCCGAGGCGGAAGCCGTCGGGCAGCGAGGCGGTGCTCATGTGGTTCAGCTCGACGTGCACGTGGCCGCCGTCCTTGCCGATCGGGAGCGGCACGGAGAGGTTCCCGTGGAGCTCGCGCAGGTCGTCGAGGATGCGCAGCGCCTGCCTCGCGAAGTAGCCGAGGTCGGGGTGGTGGCGCTTGGCCTCGAGCTCGGTGACCACGACGATCGGCAGCACGATGTCGTGCTCGGCGAAGCGGTGCAGCGAGAGCGGGTCCGAGAGCAGCACCGAGGTGTCCAGCACGTAGGTGATCACGCCCGTCTCGATCTCGGCGAGCAGCTGCTGGGCGGCGCCGGGCCGGAGCGAGGGGACCACGGGGGCGCCGTCGGGGTTCGCGGCGCCGATCACCGCCGTCCCGCCGTCCGGTCCGGGCGAGAAGCTGCCGCCGAAGGCGGTCGTCGTCTCGCGGGCAGTGGTCGTCTCGTCCATGGGAGCCTCCCGGAATCTCGCGGATGCCTGGACCTTAGCCCTCGGTGCACCCGCCGTCGGGCGAGTCCCGCGGGCGGCGGACACGACGTTCACCCGATCGTCATCGGGAGTTCTGCGGGCTCCCGATGAGGGCCAGTGTGCCACCGCTCACAGCGCGATGCGGGGAGGGCGCGGGCGGTGCGTCGCGCTCACGGCGGCCGACGAGGCACGGGGCCGACGGTCTCAGGCTCCGTACCGGCGCTCGCGTCGGCAGAAGTCGCGCAGGGCGCGCAGCAGGTCGATGCGGCGGAACCCGGGCCAGTAGGTCTCGCAGAACCAGTACTCGGAATGCACCGACTGCCAGAGCAGGAAGCCGGAGAGGCGCTGCTCGCCGGAGGTGCGGATGATGAGGTCGGGGTCGGGCTGACCGCGCGTGTAGAGGTGCTCGGCGATCGCGCCGACGCTGATCCCCTCGGCGATCTCCTCGATGCACTTCCCCTGCGCGCCGAGGTCCCGCACCAGCTCGCGCACCGCGTAGACGATCTCCTCGCGGCCGCCGTAGCCGATCGCGACGTTGACGGTCAGGCGGGCCTCGGGCGAGGTCTCCTGCTGCAGGCGGTCGATCCCCTCCCGCATCTCCTCGGGGAGAGAGTCGGCGCTGCCGGTCAGGCGCACGCAGTAGCCGGCATCGGTGATCTGCTCGATGGTGGAGGTGATGATCTCGTACAGGGCGACGAGCTCCTCCGGCGGGCGCCGGAGGTTGTCGGTGGAGAGCATCCACACGGTGACCAGCGGGATGCCGAGGTCCTCGCACCAGGAGAGGAACTCGACGATCTTCGCGGCGCCGGCGCGATGACCCTGGGCGGTGGACTCCCCCGCGGCCTTCGCCCAGCGGCGGTTCCCGTCGACGATCACGCCGAGGTGCTGCGGGAGGTCGAAGGACTCGAGCTCCTTGGACAGCCTGCGCTCGTACACGCGGTACAGCAGCCCGTCGCCGGCCATGCGCGCCTCCGTCCCCTCGTCGTGCCCGCCCGGCACCACCGCCCCGGGTGCGCGCCGGGTGCGGCGCGCTCCGTCCATTATCGACGACCGCGGGAGCGCCGCCCGACGATCGGTGGGAATCCGCACGAGACGGTCACAGCACCCCCATATCGAACCTACGGTTGCGTAGGTTACGGTGTGCCCATGACCCCCGGACCCCATGACGAGGCCGCCGCGAGCGCCTCCGGCCGCACCCCGCGCGCCGCCGACGAGTCCCCCGCCTCCCCCGGCGGCGCCCCGACGCTCCAGGACCCCGCGCCGCGCGAGATCGCCGAGGCCGTCGCCGGCAGCGGCGGCACCACCGAGCTGCGCGACGAGGACCTGCCCACGGCGGAGAACTTCCCCTTCGCGCCCCGCACCCTGACCCGGGCGATGGCACGCCGCGCCACCCAGCTCGGCCTCCAGCTGCCCAAGCCGCGACTGCGCGGGATGCTGCACCTGATCGCCTTCCCGACCACGCTCGTGCTCGGGCTGCTGCTGGTCGCCGTCGGCCAGACCTTCACGATCCGCCTGGCCTGCGCGGTCTTCGTGCTGACGGCCGGGATGCTGTTCGGGATCAGCGCGGTCTACCACCGCGGCACCTGGTCCCCGCAGCGCGCGATCATCCTGCGCCGCTTCGACCACGCGAACATCTTCCTGATCATCGCAGGCACCTACACCCCGATCGCCGCGGCGCTGCTGGCCCCGCGCCAGGCGCTCACGCTGCTCGCGATCGCCTGGGGCGGCGCGCTGGTCGGGGTGTGCTTCCGGATCTTCTGGACCGGTGCGCCGCGCTGGCTGTACGTCCCCGCCTATGTCGCCCTCGGCTGGGTGGCCGTGTTCTACATGCCGCAGCTGCACGCGGGCGGCGGCTGGCCGGTGGTGATCCTGCTGCTCGCGGGCGGACTCGCCTACACGGCGGGCGCGGTGATGTACGCGCTGAAGCGGCCGAACCCCTCCCCCGCCTGGTTCGGCTTCCACGAGATCTTCCACGCGGGCACGCTGATCGGCTTCGGCTGCCACTTCGCCGCCGTCGCCGCGGCGGTGCTCTGAGCAGAGCCGCTTCCCGGGCGGCGTGCGCTCAGCGGCGCGAGTCGCCCTCCTGCGCATCCTCCGAGGGGTCCGAGACTTCCGTCGGTCCCGCAGGATCCGTCGGCTCCGCGGAGCCCGCGGGCTCCCCGTCCGGCGCGGCGTCCGCGCCGTCGGCCTGCGCCTCCTCGCCACCCTCGCCGTCGGCGGTCCCTCGGTAGGCGGCGTCACCCGCGGCCTTCTCGCGCCCGGCCGCCTCGGCATCGACCTTCTCGGCCTCGGCCTCCTCGCGCTCGAGCTGCGCCTGGCGCTCCTCGACCCGGGCCCTCGCCTGCACCCGTCGGACGCGCCGCGTCATGTCGATCAGGAGCAGCACGACGACCACCGCGAGCACGAAGGTCGCGAAGAAGCCGGGCAGACCCGGGGAGACGGTGACGGAGTTGAACTCCTCGCCGTCCGACGGGCTCGGCGCGGCCTGGAGCACGGTGCCGAGGGCCGGGAGCACGCCCGCCCCACCGAGACCTGCCCCGATCACGGGCGGGCCTCCACGGTCTCGTGGCGGAGCCCGGCGAACAGGTCCCGCTCGGGCAGCTTCACGCCGATCCGGGAGATGTGCAGCTCGTAGTCCTCGGTGCCCCAGGCCGCGATCTCCGCGTCGTGCGCGATGCGGAAGAAGGGCCCCTCGGGGTCGACCTGGGTGGCGTGGGCGCGCAGCGCGTCATCGCGGATCCCGAGATAGTCGCGCACGTCGATGCGCGTGGTGAGCAGCCGGTCGTGGCTCTCGTCGTAGTGCTGGAGCATCTGGTCGAGCTCCTCGTTGGGGGTGCCCTCCGCGCGCAGGTGACGGCTCACGGCGGCGAAGCGCTGACGGTGGAAGCCGTTGATGTAGTACAGCTTCGCGATCTCCCAGGGCTCGCCGAGCTCGGGCGCGAAGTCCGGGTCCGCGGCGAGGTCGAAGGCCGCCACGGAGATGCGGTTGACCTGGATGTGGTCGGGGTGCGGGTAGCCGCCGTTCTCGTCATAGGTGGTCATCACGTGCGGGCGCAGTCGGCGCACCGCCTCGACCAGCGGACGGACCGCCTCCTCGACGGGGAGGGTCGCGAAGCTCCCGGCCGGCAGCGGCGGCAGCGGGTCCCCCTCAGGCAGTCCCGAGTCGACGAAGCCGAGCCACTCGTGGTCCACGCCCAGGATCTCCTTCGCCCGCTCCATCTCACGGCGGCGGATCCCGGGCAGGCTCTCGGGGGTGATCCCCGGATCGTCGCGGAGGCGGGGGTTCAGCACGTCGCCGCGCTCTCCGCCGGTCGCGGTGAGCACCGTGACCTGCACTCCCTCGCGTGCGTAGCGTGCGGTCGACCCGGCACCCTTGGACGACTCGTCGTCGGGGTGCGCATGGACGGCCACCATCCGCAGGGGCTCATCGGGGGCGGGCAGCTGGACGGTCACGGGACTCCTCGGAGACGACGGGCGGGGCACTGCCCCGGTGCGGTTCACGCGCGCGACCGACTCGGTCCGCGACACCTGCACCAGCGCCCGATCGTACGCCACCCCTCCGCGAGCGAGCAGGGCGCGGGCCGCCTCCTCGCCTCGGACGTGACCGGTCCCTCGCTCCCTCCGCCCGGCCTTCCGGGCCGCTCCCGGGGAGGGTCTGGGAGACTGGGCGCATGGACGATGTCGAGGACCTCCACCGCCAGCGCTACGGCGGACCGCTCGTCTCCCCCCGCACCGCGAAGATCCTGGTCGCCGTCGCCGGCGCGGTGTTCGTCGCGATCGTGATCGTGGTGGGGCTCTTCGTCGCGCGCGAGGAGGTCCGCTACGACGTCCTGGCCTACGACCACCTCGCCTCCGACCGCATCGGCGTGGACTTCGTGGTGACGATGGCGCCCGGCACCGAGGCGACCTGCCGGATCCAGGCGATGAACGAGGGGCGCGCGCAGGTCGGCTTCGTCGAGACCACGATCCCGGCCCAGGCCGAGCGCCGCACCGCGCACCGCGTCGAGATCTCCACCCAGGGCGAGGCGGTCTCCGCCGAGGTCGTCGGCTGCACCGTCGGCTGACCCCGTTGCCGACCGGAGGACCATTCCCGCGGATTTCACGATGCGCGTAAAACGTCCATCGGTCCCGGGAAATGCTCAGCGCGCCGTGTAATGTTGCACGGAACCGGCGAACGACCGGTCATCATCACCCGCACACGGGGCGCATGAGGACATGTGCCCCGTGATTCGCGTATTGGGGGTCTTCGTCCCCGTGCGCTTCACCGAGGACGACAGGAGTGAACCCATGAGCAGCCAGCCGAATGGCGCCTGGCTCACCCAGGACGCGTACGACCGCCTGGCCAAGGAGCTCGCCGAGCTCGAGGGCCCGGGCCGCACCGAGATCGCCGAGCGCATCGCCGCGGCTCGCGACGAGGGCGACCTTAAGGAGAACGGCGGCTATCACGCCGCCCGCGAGGAGCAGGGCAAGATGGAGGCGCGCATCGCGGACCTCCAGCGCCTGCTGAAGAACGCCGTGGTCGGGGAGTCCCCGGAGGACGACGGCGTCGTCGAGCCCGGAATGGTCGTGGCCATCTCGATGGCCGGCAAGGAGCGCACCTTCCTGCTCGGCAACCGCGAGATCGCCGACGGCGACGACGACCTGGAGGTCTACTCCATCGAGTCGCCGCTGGGCAGCGCGATCCACGGCTCGAAGGTCGGCGACACCGTCGACTACACCGCGCCGACCGGGAAGTCCTTCCCGATCGAGATCCTCCGCGCCAAGCCGTACTCGGCCTGAGCCGCGCGCCCCACGGGGCGACCGGGCACTGCTCGGACCGACGAGAGAGCCCCTCCGGCAGCTGCCGGAAGGGGCTCTCTCGCGCCGCGAGCGGGGTCAGTCCCGCTCGTCCTCCGCGCGGTGACGCGGAGCGGGCTGTTCGGCCGACGCACCGTCCACCTGGTCGGTCGACGGGGCCCGGGGCGCGGTCCCCCCGGGCGCGTCAGCGGGGTGAGCGCCGGCCGCACCGGCGTCCTGCGCGTCCGTCCCGTCGGCGGCGTGCGCGCCGGTCCCCGTCGGCGACGCGCCGCCATCCGTCGCGCTCCGGCGCTCGACGGCGGGAACGGTGCCGAGCATCGCCAGATCCGCCGAGGAGTCCTCGTCGGCCGACGCCCGCTGCGCCTCGGAATCCGAGGAGGCCTCGGCAAGCTGGTGCGCGGGCACGCCGGCGCCGAGCGCGGCGAAGTGCTCGGCGCTGGCCCTGTCGTGGCCGAGCTCGGGGCTCGGGTCGCGGCCCACCACGTACAGCAGCGTCGCGTTGACGAAGGCGATCAGCGGGATCGCGAACAGCGCGCCCGGGATCCCGGCGATCATCGCGCCGAGGGCCACGCCGAGGAACACGCCGAGCGGGTGGATCTCCACGGCCTTGCCCATCAGGAAGGGCTGGAGCACGTTGCCCTCGAGCTGCTGCACGGCGAGCACGACCGCGAGCATGATCAGCGCGCCGACCCAGCCGTTCAGCACCAGCACCAGCAGCACGGCGATCGCGCCGGAGGCGATCGCGCCGACCAGCGGGATGAAGCTGAACAGGAACACCAGCAGCCAGATCGGCACCGCGTAGGAGCCCAGGCTCAGCGCGACCATGCCGATCGCGATGCCGGTCGCGTCGACCGCGGCCACCAGCACCTGCGTGCGCACGTAGGCCGACAGCGCCTTCCAGCCGCGGCGGAACGCCTCGTGGGTGGGCACGCGGGCGGCGGGCGGCAGCAGGCCGACGGACCAGCGCCAGATCCCGCCCCCGCCGTGGAGCACGAAGAACAGCGTGAACAGGGCGACGACGATCCCGGTGCCGATGTTGCCGAGCGCCGTGGCGGTGGTGACCGCGCCGCTGACCAGCTGGCCAGAGTACTGCTGCAGCTGCTCGAGCCCTTCCTGGAGGGCGGAGTCGATCATCGGGGTGTCGATCTGGAAGGTGCTCTGCACCCACTCCAGCAGCGCCTGGAAGCCCTGCACCGCGCGGGTCTGGATGTCGTCCCACTGAGCGATCAACTGCCGACCGGCGAGGGTGAACATCCCCGCGATGACGAGCAGCAGGCCCAGCAGCGCGATGCCGCTGGCCGCGGCGCGGCCCAGGAAGGTGTAGCGGGTGAGGATCTTGACCACGGGCTGGAGCAACGCGGCGAGCAGGATCGCGATGAGCACGGGGATCACGATGGTCGTGACCCGGGTGAGCCCCCACAGCAGCAGTGCGCCGGCGGCGACGATCACGAGCAGTCGCCACGACCATGACGCGGCCCGGCGCACTCCGATCGGGATCTCCTGGACCTCGGGGGCGAGACCCGAGTCCCCGGGGGCGGGGCGCGGATTCGACATGGGGCTCCTTCCGTTCGAGCCACGGTGACTCACCGGCATCCTAGTCACCGCCTCGCTCTGCTCCGCGACTGCCACTCTCCTCCACGACTGCCTGCGCCTTCGACGGCGGCTCGATCCCGGTTCGACCGATGCTCTGCCGCGGTCGAGCACCGACGAAGGTCGTGGTCCCGCCCGCCGTGGGAAGGGATCGTCGCGGACGGACCGGCCGATAGCGTGACCCCATGCACAGCAACCCCTCCCTCCCCTCCTCTCCTCCTGTCCCGGGGACCGCCCCGGAGGCGGGAGGGACCTCGGCGCCGCCCCCGGCCCACCCCTCCGGGACCGTCGAGGCGCCCGGCCCCCTCGCCGGTGCCGCCGCCCCGGTCTCCGCCGAGGCGTCGGTCCCGAGCTCGACCGCACTGTCGATCCGCGGGCTGCGCAAGTCCTTCTCCGGCACCGAAGTGGTCCACGGCCTGTCCCTGGACGTGCCGCAAGGCTCGTTCTACGGGATCGTCGGTCCCAACGGCGCCGGCAAGACCACCACCCTGTCGATGGCGACGGGCCTGCTGCGGCCCGACGGCGGCACCGCGCACGTGCTCGGCCATGACATGTGGGTCGAGCCGCAGGCGGCCAAGGCGCGCCTCGGCGTCCTCGCCGACGGGCTGCGCACCTTCGACCGGCTCACCGGACGGGAGCTGCTGACCTACGTCGGCCTGCTCCGCGGGATGGAGCCGGCCGTGGTCGAGGAGCGGATGGAGTCGCTGCTGACCGCGCTCGACCTCGCGGGCGAGGACGGGAAGCTGGTCGTGGACTACTCCGCCGGCATGACCAAGAAGATCCTGCTGGCGAGCGCCCTGCTGCACGCCCCGCGCCTGCTGGTGCTCGACGAGCCGCTCGAGGCCGTCGACCCGGTCTCCGCGCAGGTGATCCGCACGATCCTCACCGCGTACGTCGAGGGCGGCGGCACGGTCGTGCTCTCCAGCCACGTCATGGAGCTGGTCGAGGGGCTGTGCAGCCACGTCGCGATCATCGCCGACGGGCGGCTGATGGCCGATGGCACCCTCGACCAGGTGCGCCAGGGCGGCAGCCTCGTGCAGACCTTCATCGACCTCGTCGGCGGCGGGGACGTCGCGGAGGGGAGCCTGTCGTGGCTGGAGTCCTGAGCACCGAGCACGCACGGACCGCGGCCGCGCAGGACGTGCGCCACGGCGAGATCCGCGGACGCGACCTGGTGCGCCTGCAGCTGAAGCTCAAGTGGACGCTGTGGAAGCGGTCCTACCGCAAGAACGTCGGCAAGATCATCGGCACCTCGATCGGGGCGCTCTACGGCCTGGGCGGCCTGGCCATGCTGGTCTTCCTGTTCCTGGGCACGACGCTGTGGGCCGGGGAGGGAGAGCTGTTCCCGCAGATCGTGCGCGGCCTCGGCGCCGTCACCGTGCTGCTGTGGTTCCTGATCCCCGTCCTCGCCTTCGGGATCGACGACACCCTGGATCCGCGTTCGTTCGCCCTCTTCCCCCGCAGCGCGAGGGAGCTGCAGCCGGGGATGTTCGCGGCGGCCGCGCTGAGCCTGCCGAGTCTCTTCACCCTGCTCGCGCTCGCGATCGCCACCGCCTTCGAGCTGCTGTGGCTCGTCCTGTTCGGACAGGGCGCCGGGTGGGTCGTGCTCGGCGCCCTCGCGCTGATCCCCGCGAACCTCGCCGGCCTCGCGCTGTGCCTGCTGCTGCCACGTGCCTGGTTCGCGCACTCCGCCGCGCGGGCCTCGAGCCGCAAGGGCCGCGAGCTCGGCGGGATCTTCGGCTTCCTGGCGATGTTCGTGGCGATCTACGCCTTCTCGCTGTCGATGCAGCGCATCGAGGACCTCGACGTCACCTGGGTGCGCGAGCAGCTGCCCGGCGTGGTGGAGGTGCTGGCCTGGACGCCGCTCGGTGCGCTGTTCTCCGTGCCGATGGATCTCGTCGAGGGACGGGTGCTCACGGCGCTGCTGCGCGCCCTGATCGGCGCGGCGACGATCGTGCTGGTCTGGCTGTGGTGGCGGCGCTCGATCGATCTGTCGATGACCTCGGCGCTGACCGGGGACGCCTCCTCGGGCCAGACGAAGGTCTCCCCGCTCGTGCCGCGCTTCGTGCCCGCCGGCCCCTTCGGCGCCGTGCTGGGCAAGTCCCTTCGCTACTGGCGACGGGACACCCGCTATCTCGCCGCCCTCGGCATCTACCCCGTGGTGATCGTGTTCTTCGTGGCGATGGGGTTCATAGTCCCCGAGGCCCGACCGATGATGCTGGGCATGGCCGTGTTCATGTGCGCGATGACAGGGCTGAGCATCTCCAACGAGATCGGCTTCGACGGACCGTCCGGCTGGGTCAACATCGTCGCCGGCGCCCCTGCCCGCGCCAACCTGCTGGGCCGCATCGCGGCGATGGCGGTGCTGATGATCCCCGCGGTCGTGGTGGTCACCGTCACGCTGCCGCTGCTGTACGGACTGCCGGAGCTGATCCCCATGACCGTCCTCGGCTCGCTCGGCGCGATGATCTCCGGCTGGGGCACCTCGATGGTCGTGGGCGTGCTGCTGCCCTACCCGAGCTCTCCCCCGGGCACCAACCCGATGAAGGACAAGTCCGCCTCGAGCTCCAACGCCATGCTCTCGATGGCGATCTCGATGGTGACGGTGTTCGTGCCGATGCTGCCGCCGCTGGGTCTCGGCATCTGGGGCGCGATCGCGGGGAACCTGGCGCTGATCACCGGGGCCGGCGTGCTGGCGATCGTGATCGGCGTGGCCGTGCTGCTGATCGGTCTGCGCATCGCGACGGTCCGCCTGGACGCCCGCTACCCGGACATCTTCCAGAAGGTCCGCGACCACGTGTGAGCCGGTGCCGGGCCGGGGCTGCTGACCTGACGCCTCCGGCCCTGCGCCCGGCAGCGCCAGGCGACCGGGGAGGGTCAGGCCGACGGGCCGCCGGGCGCGCCGAGCGTGCGCTCCATGACGAGGGCATCGATGCGCCGGCCGCGGATCCGGTAGTAGCCGCGTCGTCGGCCGATCTCCCGATAGCCGGCGGCGGCGTAGACGGCGCGGGCGCGGTCGTTGTCCTCGCGCACCTCGAGCAGCATCCGCTCGGCGCCGCCGCGCCGGGCCTGCTCCTCGCACCAGGCGAGCAGGGCGCGGCCGATGCCCTCCCCCTCGCGACGGGTACCGATGGTGTGGAGGTCGGCGAGGTCTCCGGCGAGCATGATCCCGGCATAGCCGAGCAGCGCGCCGCCGCGCGAGGGGAGCGTCCGGCCGTCGGGGCTGCAGACCGGTTCGGCGTCGCCCTCGACCGCGACGACATAACGGCGGTCGGGGTGCTCGACCTCCTCGGCGAGCTGGAAGACGGTCCAGGCCTCGTCGGGGAACAGCTCGAGCTCGGCGAAGGCGATCTCCTGGACGTCCTCGAGGGTCGCCGGGCGCAGGGTCCAGACCCCGTCGGCGGCCGTCACCTCAGCGGCCGAGCGCGCTCTTGCGCGCGGTGGGCTTCGCGGCGTCGGGCTCGCGCAGGTACATCGGCTCGGTGCTCGTGAGGTCCTCGCCGCGGACGGCGAGGGCGGAGGCGGCCAGCAGCAGGTGCCCGGCGTCGACGTGCTCGAGCCCGACGGTCGCGGGCAGCAGCTCGGGGTAGAGCGCTGTGCCGGAGCCGACGAGCAGGTCGCAGGCGGTCAGCTCGGAGGCGACCTCGGCGGGCGCGTCCACAGCCGGCTCCGCGATGCGGAGGATCTCGCCGTCCGCCTCGCGGCGGTAGCGGGCGTGGTAGACCTCGCGGCGGCGCGCATCGAGCGCCACGCCGACGGTGACGGGGCCGCGCTCGGCGGGCACGGCGGCGAGGGCCTCGTGGGCGAGGGCGTCGAGGGAGCTCAGCCCGTGCAGCGGCACGCCGAGCACGGAGGCGATCGAGCGGGCGGAGACGAGCCCCACGCGCAGGCCGGTGAAGGGGCCCGGGCCGCGGCCGACGACCACGCAGGTCAGCTCGCCGCGGGTGACGCCTGCGGCCTGCAGGGTCTCCTCCACCAGGGCGAGCAGCACCTCGTCGTGGTGACGAGAGCGCGTGTCGGAGCGGACGGCGAGGATGTCCGGCGAGGGATCCGTGCTGTCGCCGGCGAGCTCTCCACGGGCGACGGCGACGCTCACCGCGCCCGAGGTGTCGATTCCCAACAGCATCAGCGCTCTCCCTCGGCGGTGTCGGTGGTCGGATCGGCATCCGCCGCGGTCGGTTCGGCATCGGCGGGCTCCGCCGTGCCGTCGAGCCCCGCCACCGCGGCGAGCGCCGCCTCGAGCGCGGCGATCGCGGCGCCGTCCCAGCGGGGCCCGCGCGGGGTGAGCCGCAGCGTGCGGGGCTCGTCCGGGTCCAGCGGGTCGTCGACCCGGTCGGGCCGCTCGAGCTCGACCAGCAGCACCGAGTCCGCGAGATGCTCCACCCGGTCCCTGCCCCATTCCACGACGGTCACGGCGCGGTCGAGGTCGGCCTCGAGGTCGAGGTCGTCGATCTCGCCCTCGCCGCCGAGGCGGTAGGCGTCCACGTGCACGAGGTCGGGGCCGCCCGTGAGGCTCGGGTGGACCCGCTCGATCACGAAGGTGGGCGAGGCGACGGGGCCGCGCACGCCGAGGCCGGCGCCGAGTCCCTGGGTGAAGGTGGTCTTGCCGGCGCCGAGCGGTCCGTCCAGGACCAGCAGGTCGCCGGGACGCAGCGCCCCGGAGAGCGCCTGGGCGAGGGCGCGGGTGCCGTCCGCGTCGCGGGTGCGCAGCACGACGGCGCCGTCGGACTCCCCCGCCGCACCGTCCGCGCTCCCGGCCGCGCCGCTCCCCTGGGCCTCGCTCATGCGCGCACCTCCCGGGTGACGCGTCCGGAGACGGAGGTCAGCACCTCGTAGGGGATGGTCTCCGCGGCGCGGGCCCAGTGGTCCGCGGTCGGAGCGGAGGGGGCGTCGGGCTCTCCGCCCGCGTCGCCGAACAGGACCACCTCGTCGCCGGCGCGAGCGGCGGTCTCGGGGCCGAGGTCCACGACGATCTGGTCCATGCTGATCCGGCCCACCTGGGGGACGCGGCGGTCCCCGCTCCGGGTGCGCACGAGCACGTCGATGCTGTCCGAGGCGGTGCGGTGGAGGCCATCTGCGTAGCCGATCGGCACCAGGCCCAGGGTCGTGGCGCGGCTGGTGCGGTGGATCCGGCCGTAGCCGACGCTGTGCCCCTCGGGCACCTCCTTGACCAGCGCGAGCCGGCTGGAGAGGGTCATCGCGGGGCGCAGCGGGACGTCGGCCGGGACCGGCGGATAGCCGTACAGCGCGATGCCGGGACGCACGATGTCGCGGTGCAGGTCGGGGCGGGTGAGGGTCGCGGCGGAGTTCGCGATGTGCTGCAGCGGGATCGGTCCGACCTCGTCCTCGAGCGCCTCGCAGGCCGAGTCGAACAGCTCCGCCTGCTGGTCGGTGGCGGGGCCCTCGGGATCCTCCGCGCTGGTCAGGTGGGTCCAGGCGGCTGTGAGCTGGAGGAAGTCGTCGTCGCGGATCGCGGCGCCCATCTCCCGGACCTGCCAGGGCAGGACGCCGTTCCGGCCCATGCCGGTGTCGATCTTGAGGTGGACGCGGGCGCGACGGTCCGCCTCGCGCGCCGCCGCGGCGACCAACTGCAGCATCTCCGGGGAGCCGACGGCCACGTCGACGCCGGAGCGGAGCACCTCGGGCAGCACGATCCGCGCGGTGTGCGGCTCGTACAGCCAGGTGAGGATCTGGGCGTCGAGGTCCGCGCGGGCCAGCGCCAGGGCGCTCGCGGGGTGGGCGACGCCGAGCCAGGTCGCGCCACCCTCGATCGCGGCACGGGCGGCGGTGAGCATCCCGTGCCCGTAGCCGTCGGCCTTCACGACCGCCATCAGCGCCGTCTGCTCCTCGAGGAGGGTCCCCAGCGCCCGCGTGTTCTGCGTGATCGCGGAGGGGTCGATCACCGCCCGGTTGGGCACGTGCCGGGGGTCCTCGGCAGGGATCGGGATGGTCATCTGGCTCCTCGGTTCAGGTCCTGGGCGTCCGCCAGGATAGTCCCGATGGCCTCCGGCAGAGAGTCCGCGACGTCGAGGGCGACCAGGGGGTGCAGTCCGTCACGCGAGGTGAGGCGCCCGGCGCGGCCGTGGAGCAGCGCCGCGAGCGCGGCGGCGTCGGGGCCGGGCAGGCCCGCGGCGAGGAGGGCCCCGAGCACCCCGGCGAGGACGTCCCCGGTGCCGGCGGTCGCGAGCTGGGGCGTGGCGTCGTCCTGGGAGCGCAGCGGCCCGCCGTCGCCGGGGGCGACAAGCGTGATCGCGCCTTTGAGCAGCACGGTCGCGCCGGTCGCCGCGGCGAGCGCCCGGGCGAGCTCGGGAGCGGGCAGGTCCGGGTCGAGGTCGAGGCGGCGGGCGAGGCGCTCGGCCTCGCCGCGGTGCGGGGTGAGCACCACGTCGGGGCAGAGACGGGTGCCGGGGTCGATCGCTCCGAGCGCGCCCGCGTCGAGGACGCCGCGGCGCGGCGCCTCCGCCGGGACGTCCATCTGCCCGGCCAGCAGCGCGACGCCCCTGCGCACGCGGGGGTCGTCGCCCGGCAGACCGGGGCCGATCACGACGGCATGGGTGCGGGCGAGGGTCTCGTCGTCCAGCACCCGGCCGCCGGCGCGACCGGGGCCGACGGGATGGCCGACGGTCTCGGGCCGGGCCCGCAGCACCAGGTCGAGCACGGCCTGCGGGGCGAGGCAGCGGACCATCCCCGCGCCGGTCCGGGCGGCGCCGGAGACGGCGAGGACGGCCGCGCCCGGGTACTGCTCGCTGCCGACGGCGAGCGCGACCACGCCACGGCTGTACTTGGTGGAGTCGCGGCCCGGGCGCGGGAGCAGGGCGCGCACGTCGGCGTCCTCGAGCCGTTCGACGGCCGCCCGGGCCGGGAGGTGCTCCTCGAGGCCGAGGTCCACCAGGTGCACGGTCCCGGCGAGCTCGGCCCCGCCCGGCAGCAGCAGCCCCGCCTTCACCGCGCCGAAGGTGACGGTCGCCCGCGCCGGGAGCGCCTCGGGCGCCGCCTGGCCGGTGGTGGCGTCGACGAAGCTGGGAAGGTCGGCGGCGAGGACCGGCACGCCGCTGTCCCGCACCGCCGTGAGCAGGGGCACGAGCGCGGCGGGGACCTCGGGCCGGCCGCCGATGCCGAGGATCGCGTCGATCACCAGGTCGGCGCCGCTGAGGAGGTGGGCGAGGCGCTCCTCGTCGAGGCTCGCGAGGGGGTGGAGGACCCCGCCCGCCGCCTCCAGCGCGGCGGCCCCCTCCTCGTGGCGGCGCGGGGCGGTGGTGATCGCATCGGCGTCCAGGGAGTGCTCGCGACGCAGGATCGCGGCGGCGTGCAGGCCGTCGCCGCCGTTGGAGCCCGCCCCGGCCAGGACCAGCACCTGCGGGGCGAAGGGCGCCGAGCGCAGGTGGTGGACGGCGCGCTCGGCCAGCGCCGCGGCGGCGCGGAGCATGAGCGGCTCTCCCGCCTCGACCAGGGGCCGCTCGGCCTCGCGGACCGCCTCGGCGCCGTGGGCCCGCAGCATCACAGGCTCCTCGGGACGGAGGCGCGCTCGGCGACGACGATCGCGGTCGCGATCGCGCCGTCGTGCGAGAGGGAGAGATGCAGGTGCTCGACGTCCTGTCGCTCGGCGGCGGCGAGGGTCGCGCCCCGCAGACGCAGGTGCGGGCGCCGGCCGGCGGCGCGCTCGACGGTCACGTCCTGCCAGGAGAAGTCGCCGGGCGCGCCGAGGGCCTTGCCCACCGCCTCCTTCGCGGCGACCCGGGCCGCGCGCGAGGCCGGCGAGAGCTCCCGCTCCCCCGGGGTCAGGAGGCGGTCCAGCAGGGCGGGGGTGCGGGAGATCATCGCGTCCAGGCGCGGGATGTCCACGACGTCCACGCCGACGCCGACGATCGTCCCGTCCTCCCGCGGCGCGAACGCCCGGCCACCGAAGGTCTCGTCGGGGCCGGGCGTCGGGGTCGCGGTGGGAAAGGTGCTCACAGGGGCAGTATCACACCACCGGCCGCCTCGCGGGGCGAGGCGGCCGGTGGTCGACGGCGCGAGGCGCCGCCCGGAGAGCTGCTCCTGCGAACGCGGAGAGGCCCGTCGGACGAGCGATCCCGACGGGCGCGCTCACCCGACGGGACAGCTCATCCGAGGCGGCGGGTCACTCGACGGTGACGGACTTCGCGAGGTTGCGGGGCTGGTCCACGTCCAGGCCCTTCGCGGTCGCGAGCTCGCAGGAGAAGATCTGCAGCGGGATCACGGTCAGCAGCGCCGCGAAGAGGGTGCGCGTGGCGGGCACGCGGATCACCTCGTCGGCGTAGGGCAGCACCGCGTCGTCGCCCTCCTCGGCGATCACCAGGGTGCGGGCGCCGCGGGCGCGCACCTCCTGGATGTTCGAGACCACCTTGGAGTGCAGGGAGTGGCGGCCGCGCGGGGAGGGCACGATGACGAACACCGGCTGCCCCTCCTCGACCAGGGCGATCGGGCCGTGCTTGAGCTCGCCGGCGGCGAAGCCCTCGGCGTGGATGTAGGCGATCTCCTTGAGCTTGAGCGCGCCCTCCATCGCCGTCGGGTAGCCGACGTGACGGCCCAGGAACAGCACGCTGGTGACGTCCTTCATGTCCTTCGCGAGCTGCTCGACCTGCGCGGAGCTGTCCAGGACCTGCTGGATCTGGGCGGGGATCTGCTCGAGGTCCTCCATCAGCGCCGCGATCTCGTCGGGGAAGAGGTTGCCGCGCACCTGGGCGAGGAACAGGCCCAGCAGGTAGCTGGCGACGATCTGGCCGAGGTACGCCTTGGTGGAGGCGACCGCGATCTCGGGGCCGACGTGCAGGTACAGCGCCGCGTCGGACTCGCGCGGGATGGTGGAGCCGCGGGTGTTGCACAGCGCGATCACCTTCGCGCCCTGCTCGCGGGCGTGGCGCACCGCCATCAGGGTGTCCATCGTCTCGCCGGACTGGGAGATCGCGACGACCAGGGTCTTCTCGGTGACGACCGGGTCGCGGTAGCGGAACTCGTGGGCGAGCTCGACCTCGGTGGGGATGCGGCACCAGTGCTCGATCGCGTACTTCGCGACGGCGCCGGCGTTCGCGGCGGTGCCGCAGGCGATCACGACGATCTTGTCGATGCTGCGCAGCACCGAGGGGTCGATCTCCATGTCGTCGAGCTGGAGGGTGCCGTTCTCGAGGCGGCCGCGGAGGGTGTCGGCGACGGCATCGGCCTGCTCGTGGATCTCCTTGGCCATGAAGGAGTCGTAGCCGCCCTTCTGCGCGGCCGCGGCGTCCCACTCGATGGTGTAGCGCTTGGCATCGGTGACCTCGTTGCCGTCGAAGTCGACGATCGCGACCGAGTCGGCGGAGACGGTGACGACCTGGTCCTGGCCGATCTCGAGCGCCTCCTTGGTGGAGTCGACGAAGGCGGCGACGTCGGAGCCGAGGAAGTTCTCGCCCTCACCGAGGCCGACGACCAGCGGGGAGTTGCGGCGGGCGGCGACGACGACGTCCGGCGCGTCGCGGTGGACGGCCAGGAGCGTGAAGGCGCCCTCGAGGTTCGCGGCGGTGCGGCGCATCGCCTCGGTGAGGTCTCCGGCGGCCTCCATCTCGCGGGCGACCAGGTGCGCGGCGGCCTCGGAGTCGGTCTCGGAGGAGAAGGTGAAGCCGTCGGCCTCGAGCTCGGCGCGCAGCGCGGCGAAGTTCTCGATGATGCCGTTGTGGACCAGGGCGAGCTCGCCCTCGCGGCCGCCGAGGTGGGGGTGGGCGTTGCCGTCCGTGGGGCCGCCGTGGGTGGCCCAGCGAGTGTGCGCGATGGCGACGTGCCCGGTGGACTCCGAGGAGCCCTCGAGCGCCTCGCGGAGGTTCGCGAGCTTGCCGGCGCGCTTGGTCACGCGCACGGCGCCGTCGTCCAGGACGGCGACACCCGCGGAGTCGTAGCCGCGGTACTCGAGGCGGGCGAGGCCCTGGAGGGCCACGTCCACGGGACGGGAGGAGGGTGCTGCGGCGCGGGGGCCTGCGTATCCGACGATTCCACACATGCCGCTCACCGTAGCTTTCCGCGTCCCGCACGACGCCGTGCACGCAGGATCCGAGCGAGTCGTTCCTCACCTCGCGGCCCCTCGCCGCGCAGGCGTGGCCGAGCGTGCACGGGACCGATCAGAAATGCGCAGACGGGCACGGGCGCGCTGGTCGCCCCGCCGCGTCCCCTGCCTCAGGTCGAGCCGTCGGACGCGGCCGGGCAGGGCGCCGGGCCGTGCCGGGACGGGATCCCGTAGCGGCTGTGCCCGGTGGGTCGACGCACCGCTGCACGGCGCGGCGCCGGAATGCTGGAAGAATCTCCCGCATGAAGGCAGCATCGGCGCACGCCACGGTCACCCCGTTCGAGGAGATCCTCCGAGAGGACTGGGCCCGGCTCTCCCAGCAGACCCCGCTGCCGCTGAGCGAGGAGGACGTGGACCGCCTGCGGGGCCTCGGCGACCGGGTGGACCTCTCCGAGGTCGACGCCGTCTACCGCCCCATCTCGCGCCTGCTGAACATCCAGGTCGCGGCCGCGCAGTCACTGCGGCGGGCGCGCGAGGAGTTCCTGGACCAGCGCCAGCAGCGCACCCCGTACATCATCGGCGTGGCCGGCTCGGTGGCCGTCGGCAAGTCGACCACCGCGCGACTGCTGCGCGAGCTCATGGCCCGCTGGCCCGAGACCCCGCGCGTGCAGCTCGTGACCACCGACGGCTTCCTGCACCCCAACCGCGTGCTCGAGTCGCGCGGGATCATGCAGCGCAAGGGCTTCCCGGAGAGCTACGACCGGCGCCGTCTGCTGCGCTTCGTGGCGGACGTGAAGGCCGGGCAGGAGCGGGTCGAGGCGCCGGTGTACTCCCACCTGACCTACGACATCCTCGAGGACGAGAAGGTCGTGGTGGAGCAGCCGGACGTGCTCATCGTCGAGGGCCTGAACGTGCTGCAGCCGGCCCGGCCCCGCCGCGACGGACGGCTCGGCATGGCCGTCTCGGACTTCTTCGACTTCTCCGTCTACGTCGACGCGCGGGCCGAGGACGTCCAGCGCTGGTACGTGGATCGATTCCTCGCGCTACGCCGCACCGCGTTCTCCGACCCGCGCTCCTACTTCCGCCGCTACGCCGACCTCACCGACGAGGAGGCCGCGGCGACCGCGCAGCGGATCTGGAGCTCGATCAACGGCCCGAACCTCGCCGAGAACGTGATCCCCACCCGCGGCCGCGCCGACCTCGTGCTGCGCAAGGACGGCCGGCACCGGGTCCACTCGGTGCTCCTGCGGAAGGTCTGAGCCCCGGGCTCCCCCTCCCCATGCGCGCGCCCGGCTCTCGAGCACGGACACGCCCACCGGGAACACCGAAACCCGGCACCGGGGCCGGAGAACGGTGATCTCGATGGGCGTGCCGCGGGAGACCGGGCCCGGCTCAGAGCCCGACGCGCTCGCGGACGACGACGGCGAGGCGCTCGGCCACGGCGGTGGCCTGCTCGTCGGTGGGGGCCTCGACCATCACGCGCACGACGGGCTCGGTGCCGGAGGGGCGCAGCAGCACCCGGCCGGTCTCCCCGAGCTCCTCCTCCGCCGCCGCGATCGCGTCGCCGACGCCGCGGTCGATGGTGGCCTTGGCCTTGTCGACGTCCTCGACATTGATCAGCGCCTGCGGCATGCGGGTCATCACGGACTTGAGCTCGGCGGCGGTGCGACCGGTCTCGGCGATGCGCTGCAGCAGGTGGAGGGCGGTGAGCTCTCCGTCACCGGTGGTGGCGTGCTCGGCGATGATCACGTGGCCGGACTGCTCGCCGCCGATGGAGAAGCCGCCGAGGTTCATCTCCTCGAGCACGTAGCGGTCGCCGACGGCGGTCTGCCCCAGCACGACCCCGTGCTCCTTCATGGCGAGCTTGAGGCCGAGGTTGCTCATGACGGTGACGACCAGGGTGTCCTCGTGGAGCTTGCCGCGCTCCTTGAGGTCCAGGGCCAGGATCGCCATGATCTGGTCGCCGTCGATGATCTCGCCCGCCGCGTCGACGGCGAGGCAGCGGTCGGCGTCGCCGTCGAAGGCCACGCCGATGTCGGCGCCGTGGCCGCGCACCGCGGCCTGCAGCGGCTCGAGGTGGGTGGAGCCGACGCCGTCGTTGATCAGCCCGCCGTCGGAGCCGTCTCCGATCACGTGCACGGTCGCGCCGGCGCGGCGCAGCGCCTCCGGGCCGGTGATCGCGGCGGCGCCGTTGGCGCAGTCGGCGACGACGGTGAGGCCCTCGAGGGAGCGGTCCAGGGTCGAGGCGAGGTGGGTCACGTACTCCTCGATCGCGCCCTCGTAGCGGGTGATGGTGCCGACGTCGGTGCCCTGCGGGCGCTCCCACTGCTCCCCGAGGCGGGCCTCGATCGCGTCCTCGACCTCGTCGGGCAGCTTCGTGCCGCCACGGGCGAAGAACTTGATGCCGTTGTCGGGGGCGGGGTTGTGGGAGGCGGAGATCATCACGCCGAGGTCCGCGCCCGTGGACTGCACGAGATAGGCGAGGCCAGGCGTGGGCAGCACCTCGGCGTCGAGCACGTCCACGCCCGCGGAGGCGAGGCCGGCGCTGACCGCGGCGGCGAGGAAGTGCCCCGAGGGACGCGTGTCGCGGGCGACGATCGCGCGGGGACGGGTGCCGCCGAAGGCGCCGAGCGTACCGAGCACGTGCGCCGCGCCCACGGACAGCTCCACCGCGAGCTCCGCGGTGATGTCGTCGTTGGCGCGTCCGCGCACTCCGTCGGTGCCGAAGAGTCGTGCCACGGGGTTCTCCTAGGAAGTATCGGGGGTGGTGCTGCTCCCGGCGCGGGGTCGACGGAGCCGACGGGCCCGCACGGGCCGGGAGGACGCTGTGAGACTACCCGCTGAGGGTCGTGATTCCGGTGAGATCCCTCGTGCGCGGGGTGCGGCGCGGGTTACGTTGGCGGGATGTCCCCAACGGTCCTGCTCCCTCGACTGCTGCCCTCCGCGATCAGCCACCACGTGGGCGATCGCACGGCGGGCAGGAGCCTCGCCGCCGCGCGCGGCGGGAGCGTGGGCTCGGTGGACTGGGACGAGGCGAGCTCGACCCTGTCCGCCCCGGTCGTGGACGCCGACGGCGCCCGGCACCACGCCGAGGCGGTCCTGACCGAGTACGAGCAGGACGCCGTCTCCCGCCGCTTCCAGACCCCGGGGCCGGGCGGGCTGTGGCGACCTCTCTCCTCGCGCTGCGACTGCCCGGTGGGCGAGGCGTGCCTGCACGTCGGCGCACTGCTGTACCGGACCAACGACCTCGCGGTCCGCGCCGCGCGGGAGGAGCCTCCCGCGGAGTGGCGCACCGTGCTGCGTCCCCTGCTGAGCTCCCGCGCCTCCTCCGCGCGGTCCGGGACCGTCGCGAAGCCGCTCGCGCTGCGGGTGGATCTCGAGGCGGCCACCTCGGGCACCGGCACCTCCCGCCACCACCGCGAGGTCGCCACGCCCGCGCATCTCGCCGCCGGCGCCGAGCTGTGGCTGGGCCTGCGACCCGTGACCCGCGGGCGCAAGGGCCTGTGGATCAAGGGCGACCTCTCCTGGCGCAGCTTCGAGTTCCGCCTCGCGGGCCGCGAGTACGACCCCGCCCAGGGCGAGGCGCTGACTAGGATCTTCGCGGCCGCCTCGGTGGAGCGCTCCTACACCTCCGGCGCGGTCGACCACCTGTGGCTGAACACCATCACCTCGCCCCTGCTGTGGCAGGCTCTCGCCCATGCGCTGGACGCGGGGGTCGAGCTGCTGCCCGGCAGCGGCCTGGCCGCGATCTCCCTCGCGCGCGACGGGGAGGCGGGCCTGGACCTGCGCTCCGAGCAGGACTCCGGCGCCCTCGAGGTCGCCCCGCGCTTCGCGATCGACGGCCTCGAGACGGAGCACGTCCGGCTGCTCGGCGGCGCCGGGGTGCTCGAGGCGCTCCCCGCGGACGAGCAGCTGCTCACCGCCCGCATCGCCCCGCTGCCCGCCGCGGTGCCGCGCGACCTGCGCACCCTCCTGCACCGTCGGGAGCCGCTGCGCGTCCCCGCCGCGGACCGGGAGGCGTTCCTCGAGGTCGCCTACCCGAAGCTGCGCGCGCTGAGCCCCATGACCAGCCTCGACGGCAGCGTCGCGCTGCCGGCGGCCCGTCGGCCCGCCCTCCACCTCGAGGCCGCCTACGCCGACGGGGACCGGCTCGCCCTGCGCTGGTCCTGGCGCTACCACGACCCGGACCGGCGCCTGCCGATCGACCAGCGCCAGGGCGCGCACCGTGACACCGCCCACGAGGACGCGGTGATCGCCGAGGCCATGACCCTGTGGCCCCATCAGCCCAGCGACGCCGCCCAGCTCCTCTCCGGCGTGGACACCGCCGAGTTCACCGCCCACGTGCTCGATGCGCTGGACGCCCTGGACCATGTGGAGGTCGAGGTCACCGGCACCCGCCACGCTTACCGCGAGCTCGACGGCGCCCCGCAGGTGCGGATCACCCAGCACGCCTCCCCCGGCAAGAACGACTGGTTCGACCTCGGCTTCGACATCACCGTCGAGGGCCGGCAGATCCCCTTCCCGAGCCTGTTCGTGGCGCTCGCCCGCGGCCGGGACAAGCTGCTGATGCCGGACAGGACCTACTTCTCCCTGGACCACCCCGCCTTCGACGCGCTGCGCGAGCTGATCCGCGAGGGCGAGGCGCTCGCGGAATGGGAGCCCGAGGTCCAGCGGATCTCGAAGTACCAGGTCGACATGTGGGACGAGCTCGCCGAGATCGCCGACCAGACCGAGGCGAGCGCGGAGTGGACCGCGGTCGTCGACCCGCTGCGCACCCTCGAGCACCGCCCCGCGCCGCCGCTGCCCCGCGGCCTGCAGGCGGAGCTGCGGCCCTACCAGCGTGAGGGCTTCGCGTGGCTGGCCATGCTGTTCGACCAGGGGCTCGGCGGGGTGCTCGCCGACGACATGGGCCTGGGCAAGACGGTGCAGACCCTCGCCCTGATCGCCCATGCCCGCGAGCAGTCCCCGTCGGCCCCGCCCTTCCTCGTCGCCGCCCCCGCCTCGGTGCTGCCGGTGTGGCGCCGCGAGGCCGAGCGCTTCGCGCCGGGGCTGCGCGTGCGGGTGCTCGAGGGCACCTCCGCATCCCGCGGCGGCGCCGCCGAAGAGGACCTCGAGGGCGTGGACCTGGTGGTGACCAGCTATGCGGTGCTGCGACTGGACGAGGAGCTGTTCGCCTCGCGCCGCTTCCAGGGCTTCGTGCTGGACGAGGCGCAGTTCGTGAAGAACCGCCGCTCCCGCACGCATCAGGCCGCGAAGCGGGTGCGCGCCGGCATGCGCCTCGCGATCACGGGCACCCCGATGGAGAACTCCCTGGACGACCTGTGGGCGATCCTCGACCTGGTCGCGCCGGGCCTGCTCGGCACCGCGATCGGGTTCCGCAAGCGCTTCACGCTCCCGATCGCGACCGGCGAGGCGCCGCAGCGGATGGAGCAGCTGCGCCGTCGGATCCGCCCCTTCCTGCTGCGCCGCACCAAGGAGCTCGTCGCGAAGGAGCTGCCGGAGAAGCACGAGGAGGTGCTCACGGTGACGCTGTCGCCGGAGCACCGCGCCGTCTACGACTCGGTGCTGCAGCGAGAGCGGAAGAAGGTGCTGGGCCTGATCGACACGGACCTGGACCGCTCCCGCTTCATCGTCTTCCGCTCCCTGACCCTGCTGCGGATGCTGGCGCTGGACCCCTCACTGGTGGACGCGGAGGAGTACGCGGACGTGCCCAGCTCCAAGCTCGAGGCGCTCTTCGACCGGCTCGAGGAGGTCATCGGCGACGGGCACCGGGTGCTGCTGTTCAGCCAGTTCACGACCTACCTGGACCGGGTCGCCGGGGAGCTCTCGGCGCGCGGGATCGACTTCGCGCACCTGGACGGCTCGACCCGGGACCGAGATGCGGCCGTCAGCGGCTTCCGCGACGGGGACGCGCCGGTGTTCCTGATCTCGTTGAAGGCGGGGGGCTTCGGCCTGACCCTCACCGAGGCGGACTACGTCTTCCTGCTGGACCCGTGGTGGAACCCGGCGGCGGAGAACCAGGCCGTGGACCGCGCTCACCGGATCGGGCAAGACCGGCAGGTGATGGTGTACCGCATGATCGCGGAGGACACGATCGAGGAGAAGGTCCTCGCCCTGCAGCGCCGCAAGGCCGAGCTGTTCGACTCCCTCACCGACGGCGGGGAGGCCTTCCGCTCCGCCGTCACCGCCGAGGACCTGCGCGAGCTGCTGAGCTGAGCACCGGGCGGAGCGCGTCGGCCCCGGCCCTTGCGGCTCCGGGTCCCGACGGCACCGGCCCCAGCCCCGGCCCTGGCCCCGGCCCTGGCCCTGGCCCTGGCCCTGGCCCTGGCCCGATTAGGACCCCGGCCCCTGCCGCGCCCGGCCAGCCGTGGTCGACTCCTGGCGTATGGCGTACCGGTACGGCGATATGGCGGTTTCAGATGATCACTGCATCGGTGGTGA
>NZ_BCAK01000026.1:0-53553 GCF_001293905.1 Brachybacterium sp. SW0106-09 | reverse complement strand
GGAGGGGCGCGGGCCCGGCCGCGCCGCCCGCCGCCGCGCCCGCCGGCTCCCGCCCCCGCTGCCGCAGCGGGACGGTCTGGACGCGGTGCGCTGGCTCGTGCCGAGGGACGCTCCCGTCGGACCGGCGGCCTCGATGCTCCTCGCACGTTTCCCCGCCCTTGCGGACCCGGCCGCCACGCCGCTGGCCGAGCGCTTCGCCGCCGGGGAGGTGATCGACGCCCGCGGGCGCGCGTGGGCGGCCGACGATGCCGTCGGCGCCGGCGACGAGCTGTGGTTCCACCGCGAGCTGCGCCCGGAGGAGGTGCCGGCCGAGCCGCTGCCGATCCTCTTCCGCGACGAGCACCTGCTGGTGATCGACAAGCCCCATGACGTGGCGACCATGCCACGCGGGGCCTATGTGCTCGCCAGCGCCCTGGTCCGCCTGCGCCGCGACACGGGGATCGAGCAGCTGGTGCCGCTGCACCGCCTGGACCGTCGCACCGCCGGGGTGCTCGCCTTCGGAGTGCGTCCCGAGGAGCGCAGCGCCTATCAGCAGCTCTTCGCGAGGCGAGAGGTCGACAAGCGCTACGCGGCGCTCGTCCTGCCCGGGCCCGGGTGCACGCTGCCGCGGACCGTCGGGGAGCGCGCCGAGCTCGCGGACCGGATGGAGAAGCGCCGTGGGGAGCTCACCGCGAGGATCGTGCCCGGCGCGCCGAACGCGCACACCGAGCTCGAGGTGCTCACCGCACGCGGCCCGGGAGTGGACGGCACCGGAGAGGCCGGCACGACGGAGGACGGGCCTTCGGGGGCCGGCTCTGCGGAGAGCCGCGCGCTGCTGCTGGGGCTGCGCCCCCGCACCGGACGCACCCATCAGCTGCGCCTCCAGCTCTCCTCCCGCGGCGCCCCGATCGCCGGCGAGGACCTCTACCCCGAGCCCTGCCCGGAGCCGGCCGGGCCGCTCCAGCTGCTGGCCCGCTCGCTCGCCTTCACCGATCCGGTGACCGGGCAGGCGAGGGAGTTCCGCAGCGGGCGGGTGCTCGGGGGCCTCGCCCGGGGCGAGGCCCCAGGCATCTGACCGTACTCTGGTCATCGTGAGCACGACCCCGCCCGCGGAACCCGCCGCGACCGTCCCCGCCCCGCGGCGCACCCGCACCGGCGAGGTGCTCGTCGGCCCCTCGGTCCGTGGCCGCTACCTGCCCGGCGCGCTGATCGGACTGCCGCTGGTCTCCCTGCTGCTGAGCCCCTTCGCCGGTGCGGGATTCCAGCAGTGGCGGATCTCCCGGCTCCAGGACGGGCACGACGGGCTGCTCGAGCAGCTGCTCGCCCCCGCCTGGATGCAGCTGCTGCTGGGCGCGCTCGCCCTCTGGGCCCTGTTCGCGCTGTGGGCGCTGGTGCCGCTGCTGCTGACCCGCACCGTCGTGCTCCTCGACGAGCAGTCACGGACCCTGCGCCTGCGCAAGGGGCTGCGCACCCGTGACCGGGCCGCGCTCGGCGAGGTCGAGTACGCGGTGGGGGAGGCGGTGCGCGGCAGCCTCGGGCTGATCGGCGTGCGCGCGCCGGAGCAGCAGGAGGTGCGGCAGTGGGTCGTGCCGGAGATCGGCTGGGACGCTGCCTCCTTCGACGGGCTGCGCGTCCTGCAGGCCGCGGCGGGATTCCGTCCGGCGCCGCCGCGCGAGATGCTCGTGCGCGAGGAGCGGCGCGGCCGCGTCGAGGCGGCGCATCGTGAGCTCGCCGCCCGCCTCGGCATGCCCTGGCGGGAGGAGTACGCGCACGACGAGGACGCCTTCCAGGCCGAGTTCGACCGGGTGCGCCGTGTGCTCGGCGGGCGGGAGGGGCCCCGGGACGGCGATCCGCGCCCCTGAGACGGCCGCACCCCGGCGGCCTCCTTGCGGAGGCGGTCGGGGCGCGTGTACGACGGCGGGCTGTGGAGCCGTGCGTCGCGGGAGCCGGGGGCTCAGAACATCGCACGCAGCACCAGCACGACCGCCGCGCCGATGCCTGCGGCGGCGGGCAGGGTGATGATCCAGGCGAGGAAGATCGGCCGCATGAGCCGCCAGTTCGCGGCGTGGTTGACGATGCCGACGCCGAGCACCGCGCCGATCAGGATGTGCGTGGAGGAGACGGGCAGGCCCAGCACCGAGGCGAGCAGCACGATCGTCGCCGCCGCCAGCTCCGCGGCGAAGCCGGAGGAGGGGTGCATCGCGGTCAGGCCGGTGCCGACGGTGTGGATCACCTTGCGGCCCACGAACCACAGCCCCGAGACCAGGGCGATGCCGAAGGCGATCAGGGCGGCGGTGGGCACCGCGGCCTCCGCGCCGATCTGCCCGGTCTTCAGCACGTCGAGGACTGCCGCGAAGGGGCCGATCGCGTTGGCGATGTCGTTGGCGCCGTGGGAGAAGGCGAAGGCGCAGGCGGTGAACACCTGCATCCAGCTGAACATGATGAAGGTGGCGCGCGAGATCGACTGCTTCTTCAGGGCGCGCGCGAAGATCGTCGTCGCCATCCACACTCCGAGCGCGAGCATGACCAGCATCAGCACGCCGCCGCCGACGGAGATGTTCAGCCCCACGTTGTCCAGGCCCTTGAACACCAGCATCGCGGCCAGCAGCATCGCGGCGCCGGCGGCCAGCGGCGGGACCCGCTTCTCCAGGGCGTGGTAGGCGGCCTTGCGCTCCACCTTGCGGGCCGCCTTGCGCTCCTTCTTGGTCAGATCCGCGGAGGCCTCGATGAGCTCGGCGCCGGGGCCGCCCGGGGTGAGGTCCAGGGCCGCGGACTCCGCGAACGCGGACTGCTGCAGCTCGGTCATGCGCTCGGAGGCGGGCACGTGACGCTGCCACGACTCGTCCGCGTCGTCGTCCTCATCGTAGTCCTCCGCGTCGTCGTATCCGCGGGAGCCGAGCGCGATCGCGCGAGCGGCGGGGGCGAGGATCCGGCGCTTGATCGCCCCGAACAGGAGGAAGGAGGCGATGCCGCCCAGCAGCGGGGAGAGGATCCAGGACACGGCGATCTTCCCGATCTCACCCCAGTGCACCATGGCGAAGCCGCCGGTGCCCGTGACCAGGCCGGTGGTCACCGCCGCGCCGACGATGCCGCCGATGATCGCGTGCGTGGTGGAGACCGGCCAGCCCATCCTGGTCGCCAGCAGCAGCCACACCGCGGCGCCCAGCAGGGCCGACATCATGATCAGCGCGAAGGCGAGCGGGTCGATCGCCATCCCCTCGAGGTCCACGATGCCGCTGCGCACGGTCTCGGTGACGGAGCCGCCGGCGAGCACGGCGCCGGAGACCTCGAAGACCGCCGCGACGACGAGGGCCTGCTTCATGGTCAGGGTGCCGGCGCCGACGCTCGTGCCGAAGGAGTTCGCGACGTCGTTGCCGCCGATGTTGAACGCCATGAACAGCCCGAACGCGATCGCGAGGATCAGCAGGAAGGCGTTGACGTCGGTGCCGGTGTGGGTGAAGGCCCAGATCGTGAACGCGACCACGGTCGCGAGGGTCATCAGCCCGGCACCGACGTGCCAGTTGCGGTCGGGACCGAGGAAGCCCTTGGTCACTGGGGCGTCGGTCGAGTCCTGGGCGGAGGTGCGTGCCATCGTCGCGTTCCCGGGATGAGGAGGGGCGGGAGGGGGAGGGGCGCGGGAGCCGGACGGCCCTCGCGCGCCGCGGCCACTCTAGGCCCAGAAGTGTCCTCGTGGTGACATCGGGGTGAACTCCCGGGGTGGGGCCGGGGTGCGGACGTGGCCGTTCCCACGTCGGACGGCCTGCCCGTCCCGGTTCTCCGGGACGTAGCATCTCTGCATGACGAGCGCGGATCCTTTCGGTTTCATCGGCCTGACCTACGACGACGTCCTGCTGCTTCCCGGGGAGACCGACGTGATCCCCTCCGAGGCGGACACCTCCTCCCGGCTCACCAGGGAGATCACCCTCAAGCTCCCCCTCGCCAGCGCCGCGATGGACACCGTGACCGAGTCGCGGATGGCGATCGCGATGGCCCGCCACGGCGGCATCGGCATCCTCCACCGCAACCTCTCCATCGAGGACCAGGCCCACCAGGTCGACCTCGTCAAGCGCACCCAGACCGGCCGCATCACGAACCCCGTCACGATCGACCCCGAGGCGACCCTTGAGGACTTCGACGCCCTGTGCGGCCAGTTCCGGGTCTCCGGCCTCCCCGTCGTCGACCAGGGCCAGCGCCTGCTGGGCATCTGCACCAACCGCGACCTGCGCTTCATCCCCGTCGCCGAGTGGTCCACCACCCGCGTCGCCGACGTGATGACCACCGAGCTGTTCACCGCCCCGGAGGACGTCACCCCCGAGCAGGCCACCGCCCTGCTGCGCAGGAACAAGCGCGAGCGCCTCCCGCTGATCGACGCAGAGGGCCGCCTGACCGGGCTGATCACCGTGAAGGACTTCGTGAAGTCCGAGCAGTTCCCCGACGCCTCCAAGGACAGCCAGGGCCGCCTCCTCGTGGGCGCGGGCGTCGGCTTCTTCGGCGATTCCCTCGAGCGCGCCGGCCAGCTGCGCGACGCCGGCGCCGACGTGCTCGTCGTCGACACCGCCAACGGCCACGCCCGCCTGGCGCTGGAGATGATCCGCACCCTGAAGAACGACCCCTGCTTCGCCGACGTCCAGATCATCGGCGGCAACGTCGCCACCCGCGAGGGCGCACAGGCGCTCGTCGACGCGGGCGCCGACGCTGTCAAGGTCGGCGTGGGCCCCGGCTCCATCTGCACCACCCGCGTGGTCGCCGGCGTCGGCGTCCCGCAGGTCACCGCGATCCACGAGGCCGCCAAGGCCTGCGGCCCCGCGGGCGTGCCGCTGATCGGCGACGGCGGCCTGCAGTACTCCGGCGACATCGCCAAGGCGCTCGTCGCCGGCGCCGACACCGTCATGGTCGGCTCCCTGCTGGCCGGCACCGAGGAGTCCCCGGGCGAGGTCGTGCTCGTCGGCGGCAAGCAGTACAAGGCCTACCGCGGCATGGGCTCGCTCGGCGCGATGTCCTCGCGCGGCAAGAAGTCCTTCTCCAAGGACCGCTACTTCCAGGCCGACGTCCCCAGCGATGACAAGATCGTCCCCGAGGGCATCGAGGGCCGAGTCTCCTACAAGGGGCAGCTCGGCTCCGTCGTCCACCAGCTCATCGGAGGGCTGCACCAGTCGATGTTCTACGTCGGCGCGAACACCGTTCCGGAGCTGAAGGAGCGCGGGAAGTTCGTGCGCATCACCGCGGCGGGGCTCAAGGAGTCCCACCCCCACGACATGGCCGCGATCATGGAGGCCCCGAACTACTCCTCGCTCTGAGCGAGGCCGCCGGGCTCGTCGCGCCGACGTCATCGGGCACCCGGCGGTGCTGCGCTCCGTCGGCCGACGGCCCGGTCACTCCTGCGTGATGGTGGTGTCCCCCTGCGTGCTGGTGGCGTCGGCCGTCGGGTCCGTGCCGTGCTCGTAGCCGATCAGCCACAGCACCCCGTAGCGGTCGCGGACCTGGCCGTCGGAAGCGCCCCAGTCGCGCCGCTGCAGCGGGTCGACCACGTCGCCTCCCTCGGCGAGCGCCGCGAACCAGGTGCGCAGCGTGGTGGGCTCGGCCGCACCGAGCAGCGCGACCATGAGCCCGCGGGCGGAGAACGGCTCGTCGTGCTCGCCCGCGTCGGAGACGTACAGGTCCACCGCACCGCTCAGCGTGCCGTGGGCGACCGCGGAGCCGGGGCCGTCGGTCCGACCGAACTCGGCATAGGTCGCGGTCGAGGTCTCCCCGCCGAAGACCCCCTGGTAGAACTCGAGCGCCTCGGCGGCGGTGCCGGGCAGGTGCAGGTACAGGGCGGGAGCGGTCATCGGGTCTCCTCGAGGTCGGGAAGCGGGGCGTGCCCCGTGATCATTCCTCCCCACGGCCCTCACGTCCACAGCGCTCGCCGTGCGGGACGAACCACGGACGCCGGGCTCTAGTCTTGAGGGCATGAGCACCCCCTCCTGGATCGACGCCCCGCTGCTGGGCTTCGACACCGAGACCACCGGCACGAACGTCGAGCGGGACCGGATCGTCACGGTCGCGCTCGTGCACTCTGTCGGCCCCGGCCGCGAGAACGAGACCGTCGCGACCTGGCTGATCGACCCGGGGGTGGAGATCCCCGAGCCCGCCCAGCGCGTGCACGGGATCAGCACCGAGCACGCCCGCGAGCACGGCATGCAGCCCGCCGAGGCGCTCGACGAGGTCGCGGGCATGATCGTCGAGGCGCTCGGGAAGGACGTGCCGCTGGTCGCCTTCAACATCGGCTTCGACCTGGCGATCCTCGAGAACGAGCTGACCCGCCTGGGCCTTCCCACGCTCGTCCAGCGGCTCGGCCACGACATCGCGCCCGTGATCGACGGGCTCGTCATCGACCGCGGCGTGGACCGTTACCGCAAGGGCAAGCGCACCCTCACCGACGTCCTCGCCCACTACGGCCTCGAGCAGGACGCTCGCCTCCACACCGCCGACGTCGACGTCTCCGCCACCCTGGACGTGGTCCGTGCGATCGCCGCGAAGTACCCGCAGGTCGCCTCCTCCCCCCTCGCGGAGCTCCACCGCGAGCAGGTGGGCTGGCATGGCCGCTGGGCCGAGGGCATGAACGAGTGGCTCACGAAGAAGGGCAGGACCCCGGACGTGAACACCGCCTGGCCGCTGTGACGATCCGGGGGCGGCGTCCCACCCCGACGGCCGGCCCGCCGCGGTCCCCGGGATCGGTAGACTCCCCGGTGTGATGAGCGAGATCGAGATCGGCCGCAACAAGCGGGGACGCCGCAGCTACAGCTTCGACGACGTGGCGGTGGTCCCCTCCCGACGCACCCGGGACCCGGAGGACGTCTCCACCGCCTGGCAGGTGGACGCCTACCACTTCGACATCCCGATCTTCGCCGCCCCGATGGACTCCCTGATGTCCCCCGAGACCGCGATCGCGCTCGGCGAGCACGGCGGACTCGGCGTGCTGGACCTCGAAGGCCTGTGGACCCGCTACGAGGACCCCTCCGCGCAGTTCGACCGGATCGCCGCCGCCTCCGAGGAGGGCGTGGTCGAGGTGATGCGCAGCGTCTACGAGGAGCCGATCAAGCCCGAACTGATCCGCGACCGCATCCAGCAGCTGCGCGACGCGGGCGTGACCGCGGCCGGCTCCCTCTCCCCGCAGCGCACCCAGGAGCACTGGAAGACGGTCGTCGACGCGGGCGTGGACCTCTTCTTCATCCGCGGCACCACCGTCTCCGCCGAGCACGTCTCCACCGGCCGCGAGCCGCTGAACCTCAAGCGGTTCATCTACGAGCTCGACGTCCCCGTCATCGTCGGCGGCTGCGCGACCTACACCGCGGCCCTGCACCTGATGCGCACCGGCGCCGCGGGCGTGCTCGTCGGCTTCGGCGGCGGCGCCTCGCAGACCACCCGCGAGACCCTCGGCATCCAGGTCCCGCTGGCCAGCGCCGTCGCCGACGTCGCCGCCGCCCGCCGCGACTACATGGACGAATCCGGCGGCCGCTACGTGCACGTCATCGCCGACGGCGGCCTGGGTCGCAGCGGCGACCTGGTCAAGGCGATCGCCTGCGGCGCCGACGGCCTGATGGTCGGTGCGGCCCTGGCCCGCGCCGAGGAGGCGCCCGGCCGCGGCCACCACTGGGGCAGCGAGGCGCACCACCCCACGCTCACCCGCGGCCACCGCGTCCCCGTCGGGACCGTCGCCCCGCTCGAGCAGATCCTCTTCGGCCCCTCGATCTCCGCCGACGGCACCACCAACCTCGTCGGCGCGCTGCGCCACGCGATGGCGACCACCGGCTACCTCGACCTCAAGGAGTTCCAGCGGGTCGAGGTCGTCACCACCGTCTGAGACGACCACGGGGATGACAGCTCCCGCGGCGAGGAGGGGTCGCCGTCCGCTCATCGTGCTCGGCCTCGGGCTCCTCGGCGTCGCCGTCGTGATGCTGCTGCTGTACGGGCCGTTCCACGGTGCGGACTACGAGGCACCGGGCTGGTACCTGCACCGGTTCCTCGCATCCCTGATGAGCAGCGGCGCGCAGGCCTCCGGCCTCGACATGCTCCATCGGCTCGCCTCCTGGGCGAGGTACGACTTCGTGCCGCTGCTGATCGTGGTGCTCGTGCTGATCATGGCCGTGCTGCCCGCCGCCGTCGCGCTCGGCCGACGGCCCCGGCACGACGAGGCCGCCGGTGCCGGGCGTCTGCAGGACGATTCGCGCGCGGACGACGCCCGGGCGACGCGCCCCGGCACGACGGACTCCCGGACGGGCCGCGCGCGTGACGGCGGTGCCCGGGGCCGGAGGCCGCGCACCGGGATGCGAGACCGTGACCGGCTCGGCTCCCTCGTCTTCTCCGACGACGGCAGCATCGGCGCGGCCGGTGCTGCGCCGGGGGAGGGGCTCGAGCTCGGGATCGCCGAGCTGCGAGGCCTCGCGGACGAGGCCGGACTGCCCTGGCACACCCGCTACGAGACCGAGGGCGGGGCGCGGGGCTTCCTCGAGATCCTGCGCGCACGCCGGGACGGGCCGACGAAGGTCCGCCGGGCGGCGGGGACCGCGGCGGCGGCTGCGACGGCGACGGCAGCGACGGTGACCGAGGTGGGGGAGTCCGCGCCCGTCGAGCGCTCCGACGCGGTGCCTTCCGATCCCGAGGCGTCCGCCCCTGTCGGCGGGGAGGCGACGGTCTCCTCGGATCCGGCAGCATCCGATCACGCGCTGTGGAGCCCCGGCGACATCGGCTCGGTCTACACCCCCACCACCCTGTACAGCTCCGGACAGGGTGGTGAGGACGCGTCGGGCGACCTCTCCGATGATGACGGCGACCGGGAGGAGGGGCGATGAGCGACGAGGAGATGACCGAGGAGGACAAGCGCCTCGAGGCGAAGCTGCGGCGCTCCTACTACCTGTTCGCGGCCGCGTTCTTCCTCGCGCTGTGGATCCTCACCTCCCAGGACCACTGGGCGCTGCGGCCGGGCCTGCTGGGGTTCTCGATCCGCTGGGTGGTCGACCTCGGCTCCGGTCTGATCCCGCTCACCCTCGCCCTGGGGCTCGTGGTCCAGGTGCCCCTGCTCCTGCTGCGTCGGCCCCGCCGCGCGGACGCGACGGAGGCGACGCGGAGCAGGAAGGGGCGTGCTCGCTCCCGCGCCCGCGACGGCGAGGGAGCGGGGCGGTCCGAGGGCTCCGAGCGCATCGCCTCCGCGAGGGATCTCCCGGGTGCGGTGCACGACGGGGAGGCCGACAGGGAGCGGGAGCGTCTGCGGATCCCCGGCGGGACATTCCGCGAGCTCGGCGCGCAGCACCGCTGGGAGATGGCGGAGGCGCTCCACATCACCTGGCGCGACGAGTTCGTCCACGACCATCCGGGCTGGGCCGTCGCCTGCCTCGAGGCCGCGCAGCGACGGGCCGCGGACCCGCTCGGCTGACCCTCGGACCGGAGCCTCGAATCGGAGTCTCGCACCGGATCCTCGGCCCAGAGCCTCAGGCCCGGACGCCGTGCGGACAGCGCCTGCGCCGGCCTGCCGCGCAGTCCCGCGGGCTCCTCGCCCCGGGATCCCCGCGAGATCTCACGCCGCAGGCTCCTCGCCCGGGTCCTCAGGCCGAGCGCACCAGCGCGATGATCCCCCAGATCAGCATCACCAGCGCGACCAGACCGAGCACCACCGGCAGCAGGACGCCGACCCCGATGCTGATCGCGAAGCCTCCCATCCCCGCATCCCAGAGCGCGACAGACTCACCGCCCGTGCAGGTCACGGAGACCTCCTGGTCGCCGAAGACCTGCACCGAGTACAGGTCGTAGTAGGGCACCCCGTTCACCGAGCCCATCGAGGAGGAGGCCTCAGCCGGTTCGACGGTGACGTCGGCGCCCTCGATCTCGCAGGTCGTCGTGCCGAGGTCCTCCTGCGGCACCGCGATGGAGTACATGGACCAGGTCGAGGCCTCGAAGCTGTCGCCTGCGGGGTCCAACGGGGCCATCTCTGTGTTCCCGGTGACGATGAGCATGGCACCGATCATCGCCGCGACGATCGGCATCACCACGAGGCCTATGGCGTTGGCGACCAGGCCCAGCCCGCCGAAGATCGTGCGCTTCAGCCCACGGCGGCGACGGCGCGGAGCCGGGGCGTAGCTGTGGGCAGGGCCGTAGGCAGGCGGATAGGTCATCGGCTCCCCCTCAGGACGCAATGCGGTGCGAGGTCAGGATAGTCGGAGGCCAGGAGGCTCCTGGACGCGGCCGCCTACCGCGAGAAGGGCGGCGCGGACGTGCCCGGCGTGCGCAGGCGCAGGCGCCGTTCCCGGCGCCCGCGCGGCCCTGCTCAGTGCTTCGACCTGCTCAGCGCTTCGAGCGCGCGACCTCCAGCGCCTGCTGCGCGATCGCGAGCTCCTCGTCGGTCGGGACGATCAGCACCGTCACCGGCGAGTCGTCGGCCGAGATGACCCGGACGCCCTTGGCACGCTCGGCGTTGCGGGCGGGGTCCAGGCGGATCCCGAAGCCCTCGAGCCCGGAGAGCACCCGCTCGCGCACCTCCGGCACGTTCTCGCCGATCCCGGCGGTGAACGCGATCGCGTCGAGGCCGCCGAGCACGAAGGCGTAGGAGCCGACGTACTTGCGCAGCCGGTGCACGTACACCTGCATCGCCAGCTCCGCGCCCCGGTCCCCGTCGCGGATCGCGGCGGTGATGTCTCTGAAGTCGCTCATCCCGCACAGCCCCTGCATGCCGGAGCGCTTGTTCAGCAGGGTGTCGATCTCGTCGATGCCCATCCCTGCGCTGCGGGAGAGATGGGCGTACACGGCCGGGTCGATGTCCCCGGTGCGGGTGCCCATCACGAGGCCTTCGAGCGGGGTGAGCCCCATGGAGGTCTCCACCGGCTCGCCGCCGCGCACCGCCGAGGCGGAGGCGCCGTTGCCGAGGTGGAGCACGATCTGGCGCAGCGCGGAGGTGTCCTTCCCCTGCGCGGCGAAGTGCTCGGTGACCTGCTCGGAGACGTAGCGGTGGCTGGTGCCGTGGGCGCCGTAGCGGCGGATCCGGTACTCGTCGGCGACCTGCTTGTTCAGCGCATAGGTGCGCGCCGCCTCCGGCAGGGAGGTGAAGAAGGCGGTGTCGAACACGGCCACATGCGGGATCGCGGGGAACAGCTTGCGGGCCGCGTCGATCCCGTCGACCGCCGCGGGGTTGTGCAGCGGCGCGAGCGCGCCGAGGTCCGCGATCTGGTCCCGCACCCAGGAGTCGATGAGCTTCGGGGCCGAGAAGCGCGCCCCGCCCTGCACCACGCGGTGGCCGACCGCCACCACGTTCGCCTCCTCGAGGGAGAGCCCCGCCTGCTCGAACAGCCGCATGACCACCTCCATGGCCACGACGTGGTTCGGCACCTCTCCCGAGAACGGCTGGGTGACCGAGCCAGTCTCCAGACGCGCGACGCCGTCGTCCAGGCCGATCCGCTCGACGATCCCGGAGGCGAAGACCTCCTCCGCGATCGGGTCCAGCAGCTGGAACTTCAGCGAGGAGGAGCCCGAGTTCAGCACGAGCACCGTCGCGGCGTCCGGGATCGTCCGGGGGCGCTCGGCGCTGTCGGAGGAGGCGTGGGCGGAGGTGGTCATGCGTTCTCCTTCGTCGGCTCCGTCGAGGCGTTCTCCGCGTCGGCCGCCTGGGCCTGGATCGCGGTGATCACGACGGTGTTGATGATGTCGTCCACGAGCGCTCCGCGGGAGAGGTCGTTGACCGGCTTGTTCAAGCCCTGCAGGACGGGGCCGATCGCGATCGCGCCGGCCGAGCGCTGCACGGCTTTGTAGGTGTTGTTGCCGGTGTTGAGGTCGGGGAAGACGAACACCGTCGCTCGGCCCGCGACCGAGGAGTCCGGCAGCTTGGTCTTGGCGACCGAGGCGTCCACCGCGGCGTCGTACTGGATCGGACCCTCCACGTCGAGCGACGGGTCGATGGAGCGCACCAGCTCGGTCGCCTCGCGCACCTTGTCCACGTCGGCCCCGGTACCGGAGGTGCCGGTGGAGTAGGAGAGCATCGCGATCCGCGGGTCCACACCGAACTGCGCGGCGGTGGTCGCGGACTGCACCGCGATGTCCGCGAGCTGCTCGGCGGTGGGGTCGGGGTTCACGGCGCAGTCGCCGTAGACCAGCACCCGGTCCTCGAGCGCCATCAGGAACACCGAGGAGACGATCTTCGCGCCGGGCCTGGTCTTGATGATCTCGAAGGACGGGCGGATCGTGTGGGCGGTGGAGTGGACCGCGCCGGAGACCATCCCGTCGGCCTCGCCCATCTGCACCATCATCGTGCCGAAGTAGGAGACGTCCTGGACCGTCGAGCGGGCCTGCTCGAGGGTCACGCCCTTCTTGGCGCGCAGCCGCGCGTACTCCTTCGCGTAGCGCTCGACGTGCTCCGGGTCGTGCGGGGAGACCACGCGCGCCTCGGAGATGTCGTGGCCGAGCTGGGAGGCCTTGGCGCGGATCGTGTTCTCCTCGCCGAGCAGCACCAGGTCCGCGACGCCGCGGGCGAGGATCGACTCGGCTGCGGCGAGGATCCGCTCGTCCTCGCCCTCGGGCAGGACGATCGTCTTCTTCTCCCCGCGGGCGCGGGCCAGCAGCTCGAACTCGAACATCATCGGGGTGACCACCTCGCTGCGCGTCACCTCGAGGGCGGAGAGCAGCTCCTCGGTGGGCAGGTGCTCGGCGACCGCGCGACGCGCCGCGTCGAGCTTCTGCGCGCTCGCGGCGCTGAGCCGGCCGCGGGAGCGGGCGATCCGCACCGCGGTGTCGAAGGTGGACAGCTCCGAGGTGATGATCGGCAGGTCCTGCTGCACACCGGAGATGAGCCGGTCCACCTCCTCGGGCACCTCGTAGCCGCCCGTGAGCACGATCGAGGAGAGCGCGGGGAAGGTGCCCGACTGCTGCGCCATGACGAGTCCGGGGAGCAGGTCGTAGCGGTCGCCGGGGGCGATCACGGTGCAGTTCTCGGTGAGGCGGGTGAGCACGTTGGGCAGGCTCATCGCCGCGATGACCGTGCCCACGGAGACGCGCTCGAGCCACTCGGGATTGCCCATCAGCAGCGAGCCGTCCACCGCGTCCTTCAGCTCCTGCACCGTCGGTGCCAGGATCACCGGGTTCTCCGGGATCGCGGAGACCAGCGCGCCGGGCACCTTCGCCGCGACGGCCTCGCGCACGGCGTCGAGGGACGCGGCCTCGGCACGGTTGACGATGACGGCCAGCGGCATCGCATGGTGACCGCCGAACTCGCCGACGGCGACCGCCGCGAGCGCCCCGATCTGGTCCGGGCTGCGGTCCAGCCCCGAGAGCACCACCACCACCGGCGCGCCCATGTTGGCGGCGACCTCGGCGTTGAAGGCGAGCTCGGTGGGGTTGGCGAGGTCGTCGTAATCCGAGCCGAGCACGACCAGCACGCTGTAGCGCTCGGCGAGCTCGCGATGGCGGGCGAGGATCCGCTCGTGCGCGGCATCCGGATCGGACAGCACCAGCTGGTGGTCCACCCCGATCGCGTCCTCGTAGGCCTGGTCGACGGCGGGATGGCGGATGAGCAGGTCCACCGCGTAGTCGCGCGTGGACGTCGAGCGCACGACGGGGCGGAACACCCCGACGCGATCGGATCGGGAGGCGAGGGCTTCGAGCAGACCGAAAGCCACCATCGACTTGCCGGTCATCCCCTCCGGGCTGGCGATATACACACTCTGCGACACGACCCCAGCATAGGCGCGCGGCCCTCCCGTGGCACGGGGCCGGGAGTCCCGGCCGGGAGCCGTCGGCTCGGGTACGGGGGAGCGGCCGACGGGCCGGCGCGCACCGCGCCGGGACGAGTGCGATCCCATCGGTGCAGGTGGGGCGGCCCGGCCCCGGGCGAGATGGGTTCCCGACGTGATCGAGGTCCCTCTCCAGGTCCCGTCCGGGCCCCGGCTCGTACCATGGTGGCCATGCTCCGCGTCGCCCTCCGCCCCCGATTCCTCGGGCTGCTCGCCCTGATGATCGTGGCGACGATCGTGTGCGGTCTCCTCGCCGGATGGCAGTGGGACCGCGCCCACCGCGCGCTGACCGACAAGGCCGACGGCCCTCAGCAGATCGGCGACATCCGCGAGGTGGTCGGCGTCGGCGACGCCGTCACCAACGAGATCGTCGGCGACATCGTCACGGCCGACGGACGCTTCGCCGCCGGCGAGCAGGTGCTCGTCCCCGGCCGACGGATCGAGGGGCAGGACGCCGTGATCGTGGTGACCGCCTTCCTCGTCGAGCTCGAGGACGGCACCGAGGCCCGACTGCCCGTGGCCCGCGGCTGGCTGCCTGCCGAGGACGTGACCGGCGAGGACGGCGCGCTCGATCCCTCCCTCGCCCCCGCCGCGCCCGAGGGGGAGGTCCGCCTCTCCGGACGCCTCGAGGCGAGCGAGTCCGCCTCCGGCGGCGTCGTCGACGGGGTGGCGCGGGAGATCGCGACCCCGCTGCTGGTCAACGAGTGGGGCTCGCCCATGTACGCCGGCTATCTCGCACTCGACGAGACCGAGGCCCCGCTCACGGCGCTGCCCGCCGCGGAGTCCCAGTTCTCCCGCGGCCTGGACTGGCAGAACATCGGCTACTCCCTCCAGTGGGTGGCCTTCGGCGTGTTCTTCCTGTACCTGTGGTGGCGCTCGGTGCGCACCGCCTATCGCGACGAGCTCGACGACCGTCGCGAGGAGGTCGAGAGGCTGCTCGCCGAGGCCTCCGACGACGGGCCCCGCCCCGGGCCGCCGGCCGGTGCCGACCAGAACTCCGGTGCTGCCCCCGTCGACCGGGCCGCCGCCGATCAGGCCGACGGCGCAGTACCCGCCGCCGGACTCGCCCCCTCGGGCGTCGCCCCGAGCTCCCGCCCCGCCCTCCAGCAGAACCCCGACAAGGACGTGTGACCGTGCCCGCAGAACGCCCCCTCGACGAAGTCGCCGCCAGGACCTCCTTCGCCCGCTTCCGCGTGGCCTCCATCGTGGAGGGCATCGCGCTGCTGGTGCTCGTGGGCATCATGACCATGCGCTATGTCGTCTTCGGCGGCGACGCCTGGTTCACCTCGACCTCCCCGTTCTGGGAGCAGGTCTCCTCGGTGTGGTCCCCGATCCACGGCCTGATCTACATGGTCTACGTGGTGCTCGGCTTCGACCTGTGGATGAAGATGCGCTGGGGCCTGCCGCGGATGCTGCTGCTGATGTTCTTCGGCGTCGTCCCGGTGCTGTCCTTCTTCGGCGAGCGCTGGACCCATCAGCGCGTCGAGACCGATCTCGCGCAGCGCCCCACGATCCAGGACGAGGAGCGGGTCTGACCGCCGGGTGACCGGACCCCTCCTGTCCGGGGCCGCGGTGCCGGGCCCGTGCCCGAGGAGCGGAGCCCGGCGTGAGCAGGCTCGCCCTCGGGGGAGCCGGACCGCGGCTCCCCCGGGCTCGGGCGCGACGTAGACTCGCGCCTGTGACCGACACCGACCAGCGCCCCGTCCTCGTCGTCGACTTCGGCGCCCAGTACGCACAGCTCATCGCTCGTCGCGTGCGCGAGGCCCGGGTCTACTCCGAGATCGTCCCGCACTCGATGGCCGTCGAGAAGATGCTCGCGAAGGATCCCCGCGCGATCATCCTCTCCGGCGGGCCGAGCTCCGTCTACGCCGAGGGCGCACCCCGCCTGGACCCGGCCCTGCTCGAGGCCGGCGTGCCGGTGCTCGGGCTCTGCTACGGCTTCCAGTCGATGGCCGCGGCGGCCGGCGGCACCGTCTCCCCGACGGGCGTGCGCGAGTACGGCGCGACCCGCCTCGAGGCCCTCGACGCCTCCTCCGAGCTGCTCTCCGGCCAGGACGTCGACCAGAACGTGTGGATGAGCCACGGCGACTCCGTCACCGCGGCGCCCGAGGGCTTCGAGGTCGTCGCGACCTCCGCCGCGAGCCCCGTCGCCGCCTTCGAGAACCGCGAGAAGCGGCTCTACGGCGTGCAGTGGCACCCCGAGGTGGGCCACTCCGACCGCGGCCAGGAGGTGCTGGAGAACTTCCTCCACCGCGGCGCGGGCATCGAGCCGTCCTGGACCACCGGCAACGTCATCGAGGAGCAGGTCGAGCGGATCCGCGCCCAGGTGGGCGAGGGCACCGCGATCTGCGGACTCTCCGGCGGCGTGGACTCCGCCGTCGCCGCGGCGCTCGTGCAGCGCGCCATCGGCGACCGCCTCACCTGCGTGTACGTGAACCACGGCCTGATGCGCCAGGACGAGTCCGAGCAGATCGAGAAGGCTTTCGGCGCCTCCACCGGCGGGGCGAAGCTCGTCATGGTCGACGCCGAGGAGCAGTTCCTCACGGCGCTCGCCGGCGTCACCGACCCCGAGACCAAGCGCAAGATCATCGGGCGCGAGTTCATCCGCACCTTCGAGAAGGCCCAGGCGGAGATCCTGCGCGAGCAGGGCGTCGTCGAGGGCGAGGGCGACTCGGCGAATGTCGGGAAGGCGTCCACCGCCTTTCTCGTCCAGGGCACGCTCTACCCCGACGTCGTCGAGTCCGGCGGCGGCGAGGGCGCGGCGAACATCAAGAGCCACCACAACGTGGGCGGCCTGCCCGAGGACCTCTCCTTCGAGCTGGTCGAGCCGCTGCGCACCCTGTTCAAGGACGAGGTGCGCGCCGTCGGCTCCGAGCTCGGCCTGCCCGACGAGATCGTCTGGCGCCAGCCCTTCCCGGGCCCCGGCCTCGGCATCCGCATCATCGGCGAGGTCACCAGGGAGCGCCTGGACATCCTGCGCGCGGCCGACGCGATCGCCCGCGCCGAGCTGACCGCCGCGGGCCTGGACCGCACCATCTGGCAGTGCCCCGTCGTGCTCCTGGCCGACGTGCGCTCCGTGGGCGTCCAGGGCGACGGCCGCACCTACGGCCACCCCGTCGTGCTGCGCCCCGTCACCAGCGACGACGCGATGACCGCGGACTGGGCCAAGGTGCCCTACGAGGTGCTCTCCCGGATCTCGACCCGCATCACCAACGAGGTCTCCGAGATCAACCGCGTCACCCTCGACATCACCTCGAAGCCCCCGGGCACCATCGAGTGGGAGTGAGCGTCGCGGCCTGAGCCGCGACCTGAGCGAACGGGCCGGGGTCCGAGCCGCTGCACAGCGGGCTCGGGCCCCGGCCCTTTCGTCGTCGGGTCGAGGTCGCTCAGCGCACCCAGGCCCTGCGGACGGCATCGGCGGCTTCGTCGGCGGTGACCGCCGGCCGGCATTGGTGACCGAGCGCGGCCTCCCATTCCTCTGGCGTGGGGAGCCGTGCGAACGAGACCGCCTCCGGTGACGTCAGTGGACCGGAGCGTGAGAACAGGGTCGCTGCGTCCTGATCGATCATCCCGGCGGAGGCCAGAGCCCAGAGGTCATAGAGATCGCGCGGCGCGGCTCGGTCATGCCAGGCGGCACGTTTGGCGGCGGCGAAGGATGCCGGTGTGAAAACGCGCATCGTGGCGGGCGGGGCATCGCTGTACCGCTGTTCGAGGTCGACGACCTCGGTCGGCCATGGGGGCAGATGCGATGCGCTGAGCAGCTGAATCTGGACCCGCACTGATCCGATCGTCATCGTCGACGGATCGGCGTCTCGCGTCTCCTCGAGGGGTGGTGCGAAGCGCGGGCGCCCGAGACTCCTCCGCAACAGGCGTGAGAGCGTCTTCCCCACAGCAGATGCGGTGGCGGCCCGAGGGCCGAGTGCGATCAGATCGATGTCCTCGGAGAGGCGCAGAGCGGGCAGATGAGTTCGTGACAGGGCCGTGCCGCCGAAGAAGACGAGGTCGTCGGTCCCGAGAGTCGACAGTGCGGCAAGTGCGTGGGAGATGACGTGGTCGCGGCGCACCTGGGCCTCGCCGACACCGAAGAGCTCGGCGATCTCGTGCATCTCGCCTGTATCGAGTACTCCTGGTGCTCGAGAGATCATCGTGATGCGCGCAGTTCGTCGAGTGTGCGACGGATCGCGGTATTCGTCCGGGGCGCCGTGCGGATGATCTGCGCATACTCGTCAGGATCCAGCTGCGGGCGGAGAGTTTCGGCGGCGGTCAGCGAGGTGTCGCGGTCGCCGCCCTGGGCGGGGCGCATGAGCAGGTCGACGTGTGTCTGCTCCGGAGTCGTGACCAGTGCTCGACCCAGCTCGGTCTCCTCCAGGGCGGCGTCGACGAGGTCGAGGTCGCGCTGCACGAAGTGGACGGTTCCGGATCCGATCGTCAGAGGATGATGGCCTGCGGTCGGGACCGCGATGACCGTGGTGCCGATCGCCCGCGGGATGGCACCCCAGTGGCGGGCTGCGCCGATCCCCATGAGGATCGTCCGGCGCTCGCCGTGCCGCGCCGTCGCGATCGCCAATCCAGCGCTCTCCAGCCCGGGCTGCCAGCGCCGTGCATCTCGGCCATCGGGGGGGACGGTGTAGATGCCATGTGCCAGACGCAGCAGCGCACCGCCGGACACGAGGGAATCCAGCTGACGCCACGTGTTGGTCCCGGCGGTCTGCAGATCGCGGAACCGCATCGTGCGCAAGGGGGCGCTGGCGATCGTCCTCACGAGCTCCAGATCCGTCATCTCGCCCCTTTCACTGAGCGTGAGCATACGTCATTCGTATACCTGTGCTCGATGAATGCCAGGTTTCCCGTCAGACCTCCGTCGGCGGCTCGAGCAGGCGCGAGGGGTGCGAGGGGGCGACGGCGTGCCAGGAGTGGGTCCTCTCGAAGGTCTCCCAGCCCATCGCGGCGTAGATCCCGTCGGCGCCGGTGGGGGAGTCGTCGTCGACCTCGAGGTCCACGAACTCCCGTCCTCGCTCGGCGGCATCGCGGATCGCGGCGCGCAGCAGGGACTTCGCCACCCCGTGGCCGCGGGCGCTGCGGTGCACGCCGAGGTACTCGAGGTAGGTGCCCTCGCCGCGGGTGGCCGTGGCCTTCATCGGCGCGGCGACGAGGCCGCCGGCGGGCAGCCAGCGTCCGTCCCGCTCGATCTCGGCGATCCACCAGTGGTCCCAGTCCGCCTGCTCCGGGTTCTCGATGAGGCGCTGGGCGAACTCGGCGAAGGACTCGCGGTAGGAGTTGAAGTGGTCGGCGAAGGACTCCTCGAGCATCCGGTGCACGGTGCGGACGTCCTGGGCGACCGGCAGGCCCGTGTCGTGGAGGTTGACCCTTCGCACCCGCGTGCCCTCGCGCGGGGCGGGCGTCGACGTCGCCTCCTCCGCCTCGACATGGCGGCGCATGTGCAGCCAGGTGCGGACCTGTGCGTAGCCGGCCGCCGCGAGCAGGCGCTCCTTGTCGGTGTCGAGCTCGTTCGCATCGGTGGTGAGCTTGGAGGTCTCCACGCCGCGGGCGCGGGCGAACGACCCGCCGACCTCGACGGCCCAGTCCAGCAGGGAGGCGGCGAGCGCATCCCGCTCCGGGGCCTCCGACGCGATCGTGAACTGGACGTTGGTGCGGCCGGTGGCGCGGTCCTCGAGCGAGATCCAGGCCAGCGGCGGCAGGTCGAGGGAGGGGGCGCCGTCGGCGGCGACGGGGACCACGACCACCTGGCGTCGGGCCCACGACTTCAGCCCCACCATGCGCGAGCGCAGGCCGGCCTCGTCGGGTGTGGCCTCTGGGTCGTAGCGGCGCATCGAGGCGGTGAGCAGCGCGGACACCGGGGCGACGTCCACCGGGATCGGCAGGCGCGTGGTGACCCTCCCCTCGAGCGATGTGGGGAGGGCGGGCGGGAAGTGATCCACGAGCAGCATCCGCCCATCTTTTCACGACGGGCACGGGGCGCCTGGGCGTTCGTCCGGGCGCATCGGGCACCGGCCCGTGTCGCGGCCCCGCCCGTCGAGACGCCCTGCCCGAAGTGCCGAGAGCTCCGTTCCTCCCGGGTGGAGCGGGTGGAACGGAGCTCTCGGCGTCTCGGCGAGGTGCGTCGCCGGAGTGGGTCGACGGCCGACGGGCCGACGGACCGGGTCAGCGGGCGGTGCCCACCGGATCGCGTCCGTCGTCGGCGGGGCGCTGTCCCGCGTCGGCGTCGGCGTCGGCCTCGGGGTCCACGACCGGGATCGGCCCGGTGCGGGGGTGGAGGTCCTCCGGCTCGGAGCCGGTGCCGCTGAGCTCCGCGGCCGCGTCGAGGCCGGGCTGTGCGACCTGCTCATCGGCGGTCTCGACGGTCTCGCGCAGCGGCACGTGCTTGATGAACAGCGAGAGCACCAGCGCGAGGACCGCGAAGGGCACCGCGGTGAGGAACACGTCGTGCATCGCATCGCTCAGCCCGCCGCGCACCGGGTCCACGAGGAACTCGGGCAGCTTCGCCAGGGCGGAGGGGTCCAGCACCGCGTTCTCGAGGGTGCTGGTGTCGACCTCACCGCCCGTGCTCTGCAGCGCGGCGAGCTGCTCGGGCGGCAGGGCCGCGATCTTCTCGGGGATCGCGGTGGACATCGAGGCGGTCATCACGGTGCCGAGCACGGCGGTGCCCACCGTCGAGCCGATGTTGCGGAAGAACTGGATCGCGGCGGTCGCGGTGCCGAGCTCTCGGCGGGAGACGGCGTTCTGCACGACCAGCGTGTAGACCTGCATCGACAGGCCGAGCCCCAGGCCGATCACGATCATCGCGAGGGTCAGGTGCCACTGCGTGTCGCCGTAGGAGAGGTTCGCCAGCAGCAGGTAGCCCGCGACCATCACCACGCCGCCCAGGATCAGGAACGGGCGGTAGCGGCCGGTGCGGGAGATGAGCAGGCCCACCAGGATCGAGGTGAGGATCATCGCGAGCGACTGCGGGACGAGGATCATGCCGGAGTTGGTGGCGGAGACGCCCATGACGCCCTGCGCGTAGACGGGGATGTAGATGATCGCGCCGAACATCGCCACCGCGATCGCGAAGGAGGCCGCGACCGACAGCGCCACGATCGGGCGCAGCAGCAGGTGCAGGGGTAGCAGCGGCTCCTCGACCCGGGTCTCGATCACCACGAAGGCGACGAGGAAGAGTGCGGCCACCGCGTACATCCCGATGATCACGGGGGAGGTCCACTCGTAGTCGCCGCCGCCCCACGTGGTGGCCAGCAGCGCGAGCACGAGGCCCGGGGTGAGAGTGAGGATGCCCCAGAAGTCGACCTTGCCGTGCTGCTGGGACTTCTCCAGGTGGAGGAAGCGCAGGATGAAGCCGAAGGCGACCACGCCCAGCGGCAGGGTGAGGAAGAACAGCCAGCGCCAGCCGACGTGGTCGGTGATGGTGCCGCCGATCAGCGGGCCGGCGACCGAGGTGACGCCGAAGACGGCGCCCATGATGCCCTGGTACTTGCCGCGCTGACGGGGCGGGATGATGTCGCCGACGATCGTCTGGCTCAGGGGCATCAGGGTGCCCATGCCCAGGCCCTGCACGGCGCGGGCGAAGACCAGGAACCAGAAGCCCTGGGCGAGGCCGGCGAGCACGGAGCCGATCATGAACACGGCGAGGCCGCCGAGGTAGAACCAGCGGCGCCCGTAGAGGTCGGAGAGCTTGCCGACGACGGGGACCGCGACGGCGGAGACGAGCATCGCGGCGGTCGCGATCCAGTTGTAGTGCTCGACGCCGCCGAGCTCGGCGACGATGCGCGGCATCGCGGGGCCGACGACGGTCTGGGAGAGGGAGGCGACGAACATGCCGAGCATGAGCCCGACGAAGACGAGCTTGCCCTGGCGGTCGAGGCCGGTGAAGGCGGCGGGCTCCGCAGCGGCCGGCTGCGGTGCCCGGGTGGTGGATGCAGTCATGAGGTCCTCGGGAGTGAGCGGTGGGGAGACGGCCGCAGCACCCCGTCGGGCTGTGACTCGCACACACTACAGAACTGTTGCATTGACTGCACTATTGCATCGAGTGCAGATTTTGTGATGTGTCGGGCCTAGGATGGGGGCGTGACTTCCGCGCAGACGACCGATGACCATGACCCCGCGGGCTCGGAGGAGCTCGGCCTGCGGGAGCAGAAGAAGCGCCAGACCCGCATGGCGATGCACCGCGCCGCGCTCGAGCTGGTGGTCGAGCACGGGCTCTCGGCCGTGACGGCGCAGATGATCGCCGAGCGTGCCGGGGTCTCCACCCGCACCTTCTTCAACCACTGGGCCACCAAGGAGTCCGCGATCCTCGGGGTGATCGGCGACGAGGGAAAGCGCGCCGTCACCTCGCTGCGGGACAAGCTCGAGGTGATGCCCGTGCGGGACGCGATGCGCGCGATGATGCGCGAGGCGATCGCGAACATCCCCGTCGATCAGGGACTGCGCGAGCTGAAGAAGCAGGTGATGGAGCAGGAGCCGGCCCTGCACCTGGTCAACAGCGGGAACCTCCAGGCCATGCAGACCGAGCTGGTCGAGGTGCTGGAGCAGGCGCTGGAGGGCGAGTTCGCCCGCGATCATGCGGTGATCCTGGTGCAGGTCTCGTTCGCGCTGACCCGCAGCGCCTTCGCGATCTCCATGCGCCGCGGCATCGACCTGGTCGGCGCCTTCGACCAGGTCATCGCGCTCTACGACGAGCCCGACATCGACCTCTGAACCGACGGTCCGCCGGCCGTCTCAGCGCATCAGACGCCCGAGCCCGCCGGTCCAGCCGCGCCCGTCCTCGAGGCGCTCGGCGACCCCGCGCTCGAGGCGCGAGGTGCGGGGGAGCGCGGCGACGTCGACCGGAGGACGTCGGCCGAACACGAAGAAGAGCGCCCCGTCGTCCATCCGGGAGCGCTCGAGCATCTCCCAGCGCGCGGCGAAGCGGGCGAGGTTCGAGCCCACTCCCGTGATCTCGGCGAGCTGGTCGCTCAGCAGCCACGAGTCGCAGACGAACTCATGGCCGAACGCGGGCTCCTCCACGCCGCGCCCCGCACCGAGCTCGGTGTAGTGCTCCGCGAAATACGCGGTCGCGGCGTCGAAGGAGGCGTCGACCTCCGCCGGGTCCAGCGGGCCGCGCGCCGGGATGTGGGTGCCGAGCACCCAGCGGCGGGGGTCGTCGGCCGACGGCGTCGAGCCGGTGCCCGCGAGCAGGGCGACGCTCTGGCGGTGCAGGTCGAACTGGAGTCGCCCGAGGTGCACCAGCCGCCCCGTCCAGTTCATGCTCATCCAGTTCAGCTGGTGGAGGCCCAGCCGCCCGGTGCCCGCGCGGTGGACCCGCAACTGCTGGCCGAGATCGGCGAGCACCTCCCAGGACTGCTCTCGTGTGAGGCCGCGCGCGTCGTGCCAGGCGCGCACCGTCGAGGTGGAGACCAGCAGCGCGAGGATCGCGACCAGGCCCTCCCCGGGGGCGAGGCGCTGCTGGAGCCCGTCGTGGCGGTCCTTCTCGGCGGCGAGGTCGACCTCGGGCACCTCGAGCCCGGCGGCGGCGCGCAGACGGTTCGCGGTCGCGGTCACCTCGGTGAGCACCTCCTCGTCGGCCGCGGCGGCGTCGAGCAGGGGGAGCAGCTCGGAGGCGTCCTGGTCGGCGATCCCGAGGTTGTCGAGCAGGGCGGTGCGGGAGGGGGCGGTGAGCATGACGCGCACGTCCGCGGCGGCGAGCTCGTCCTCGGCGCGGATCTCGGCCGGCGGGGGTGGCTTCATGTGATCACGGTAACGGGTCAGCCGCCCCCTCCCGCTACGATCGGTGCGTCCCGACCACGAGCGCGCCGGTGCGCCGGCGAGGAGGCCATGATGACCAGCCCGCAGCAGGAACCCGCCACGCCCGAGGCGCAGGACGCTCCCGCGCCCGACGCCGCCGCGCCGGAGGCCTCGGCCGCCGACGGGGCCCAGGCCGCCGCGCCGGCCCAGGACGGCTCGGCGCCCGCGGCGCAGGACGCCCCGGCCGCGCCGCCTGCGAGCTCGGAGGAGGCCGAGGCGATCCGCACCGCCTACGGCTTCGAGGGCGCGCGGATCCACCTCGGTGCGATGCTCGACGGGGACGAGCCGGACCCGAGCGTGCCGGTGAACCTCGCAGTCTCGATGCTGAACCGCCATGGCCTGATCGCGGGCGCCACCGGCACCGGCAAGACCCGCACCCTCCAGGTCATCGCCGAGCAGGCCGCCCATGCCGGCGCCGCCGTGTTCGTCGCCGACATGAAGGGCGACCTCTCCGGTATCGCCGTGCCGGGCGAGGCCTCGGAGAAGCTCACCGCGCGTGCCGCGGCCCGCGGCCAGGAGTGGGTCTCCCGGGCGGCGCCCACGGAGTTCTTCACCCTCGGCGGGCAGGGCGAGGGCGTCCCGATCCGCACCACCGTCAGCGACTTCGGGCCGGTGCTGATGGCGAAGGTGCTCGAGCTGAACCCCACCCAGGAGTCCTCGCTCGGGCTGATCTTCCACTACGCGGACTCCCAGGGCCTGGCGCTGCTGGACCTCAAGGACCTGCGCGCGCTGATCCAGTTCCTCACCTCCGACGAGGGCAAGGACGAGCTCAAGGGCATCGGCGGGATCTCGAGCGCGACCGCGGGCGTGATCCTGCGCAGCCTCACCGCCTTCGAGGCCTCCGGCGCGGACGTCTTCTTCGGCGAGCCCGCCTTCGACACCCAGCAGCTGCTGCGCACGAAGGACGGCGCGGGCATGATCTCCTGCCTCGAGCTGCCCGGGGTCGCCTCTCGCCCGGCGCTGTTCTCCACCTTCATGATGTGGATGCTGGCCGAGCTGTACCAGGAGCTGCCCGAGGTGGGCGATGCCGAGGTGCCGAAGCTGGTGTTCTTCTTCGACGAGGCGCACCTGCTGTTCAAGGACGCCTCCAAGGCGTTCCTGGACCAGGTGGTCCAGACCGTGCGCCTGATCCGCTCCAAGGGCGTGGGCATCTTCTTCATCACCCAGACCCCGAAGGACATCCCCGGCGACGTCCTCGCCCAGCTCGGCAACCGGGTCCAGCACGCGCTGCGCGCCTTCACCCCGGACGACGCGAAGGCGCTCAAGGCGACAGCCAAGACCTTCCCCACCTCCGAGCACGACCTCGAGGAGGTCATCCCTGCGCTCGGCACCGGTGAGGCGATCGTGACCGTGATGAGCGAGGACGGCGCCCCGACGCCGGTCGCGATCACCGCGGTGCGCGCCCCGGAGAGCTCGATGGAGCCCGCCGGCGAGCAGGTCATCAAGGAGTCCGCCGCGGCCTCGCCGCTGATGAAGGACTACGGCGAGGCGGTGGACAACGAGTCCGCCTACGAGATCCTCCAGAAGCGCGCCGCGGCCGACGCCGAGGCGGAGGACGCCGCGGCCGCGGAGAAGGAGGCCGCAGGGAAGGGCTCCGCGAAGGGCGCGGACCCCGAGGCGAAGCCCGCCGCGAAGAAGCCCGCGAAGAAGGACGAGGGTCTCATGGGCAACCCCGCCGTGAAGTCCTTCCTCCGCTCGGCCGGCACGGTGCTCGGCCGCGAGATCAGCCGCTCCCTGTTCGGGACCCGCAAGCGCCGCTGAGAGAGCGACCTCGCCGGACCCCAGGGAAGACGCGGAAGTAGTTGCACTCCGCGCTGCACCTGTACATGCGCGAGCGAGGAGTCATCCCTTCTCCAGCGCCTGGTATTCCATGGCCATGTCCAAGAACGCAGGATTGCACTCGGACAGTGCCATGACCTGAGATCTCCAGGTCGATCGGAGGGGCGCTCCGAAATACGCCAGCTCGGGGAGATCGGCGGCGGGGGAGAGATCACCACTGTCGATCGTCGCTCCCGGCAGATGGAACCAGTGCAGGTGCCTCAAGGGCCGGACCCACTCGAGGTCGGGGATGTGCAGGAGTCTGTCTGTCCCGATGCCTGTGCCGAGCGTGAGATACCTCAGCGCGGTGAGATCGCCGAGTTCTGAGAAATCGGCGAGCCGGAAGGCGTTGGAAAGGTCCACTTCGACGAGATCGGGCAGCAGTCGCAGTGGCGCCAAAGTAGTGACCCGAGAGGCGCCACCCAGGCGGAGCGCCTCGATGAGGTGCAGGTCGGAGAGCGGGCCGAGGTCCTCGTACGGTCCCCACTTCACCGCGAGATAACGCAGATCGGGCAGACCAGAGACCGCGTCCAGGAGTCTCTGGGGGACTCGGGAGCAGAGATAGAGATGAGTGATCGGGGCGTCTCCCGCGGACAGCAGGTCGATCCATCCGTCGAGGATCCGTCGCTTCTGTGCCGCCGTTCGTGCCTCGTCGTCCTCGAGCTGGGTGGCCGAGAGGGCGATCCACGCCTGCCCCGAGTACGACGCCGGATCCCACAGCTCGGTGAAACGATCGAGATGCCGCAGCGGTGGTCGGGAGTCGTCGGTTACGTGGGGAGTGAACATGGATCTCCTCGAGGGCGTGGTGTTCACGCCCATGATGCATGCTCAGTCCTCGAAGAGCGTTCTGCGGACAAGAAGCGGCGCCCCCACCCGGAGGTGAGGGGCGCCGCTCGCGACGGGCGAGGTCAGATCACTTCTTGCCCTGGTTGGCGACGGCCTCGGCGGCGGCCTTCGCGGCGACCGGGTCGAGGTACCGGCCGCCCTTCTCGACGGGCTGGAAGTCCTCGTCGAGCTCGTAGACCAGCGGCTGTCCGGTGGGGATGTTGAGACCCGAGATCTCCTCGTCGGAGATGCCGTCGAGGTACTTCACCAGCGCGCGCAGCGAGTTGCCGTGGGCGGCGATCAGCACCGTCTTCCCCTCGACGAGGTCGGGCTTGATGCCCTCCTCCCAGTAGGGGAGGAAGCGCTCGACGACGTCCTTGAGGCACTCGGACTTCGGCAGCTGATCGCCGAGGTCGGCGTACTGCGGGTCCTGGTCCTGGGAGAACTCGGTGCCGAACTCGATCTCGGGCGGCGGCGTGTCGTAGGAGCGGCGCCAGGCCATGAACTTCTCCTCGCCGTACTTCTCGCGGATCTCCGACTTGTTCATGCCCTGCAGCGCACCGTAGTGGCGCTCGTTCAGCCGCCAGTCGCGCTTGACGGGGATCCAGTGGCGGTCGGCCGCATCCAGGGAGAGGTTCGCGGTCATGATGGCGCGACGCTGAAGGGAGGTGTGCACGACATCGGGGAGGATGCCGGCCTCCTTCATGAGGTCGCCGCCCTCCGTGGCCTCCTGACGTCCCTTCTCGGTGAGGGGGACGTCCACCCAGCCGGTGAACAGGTTCTTCGCGTTCCAGTCGCTCTCGCCGTGGCGGAGCAGCACGAGTGTGTAGGTCATTGCCCCAGCCTACGCGGGCCGGTGCCCGCCGTGCATTCGGTGGCCATCGGTGGCCACGGGCGGGGTCGAGCCCCGACGCGGCCGACGGGCGCTCGGCGGCGCGGGTGCCGGCGGTGTCGAGCCGCGAAGCGGCCGACGGGTGCTCGGCGGCGCGGGTGCCGTCCGAACCGCGGGTCCCGGCCGGGCCGCGGCTCGCCGTCGAACCGGTGCCCGCGCCTCGGGCCGGACGGCCCACGACCCGGCAGCCTGGATAAGGTCGGGCCATGACCGCAGTGACCTCCCGTGATCTCACCTCCGTGCCCGTCGTGCTGCTGGACCTGGACGGCACCGTCGTCGAGTCGGCGCCCGGCATCCTCGCCGCCCTCGAGCACGCCTTCGCCGCCTGCGGCGAGGAGCATCCCGGTGCGGAGCGCCTGCAGTCCTTCATCGGGCCGCCGCTGGTGGACTCCTTCCGCTCCGAGCTGGGGCTGGACGCCGAGCGGGCCGAGGCGCTGCGCCTGGCCTACACCGACCACTACCTCGCCGAGGGATACACGTTCAGCGTCCCCTACGCCGGGATGGCGGACCTCATCTCCGGGCTGCGGGCCGACGGCCGCACCGTCGCGATCGCGACCAACAAGCCCGAGACCACCGCGCGCAGGGTGCTGGAGCACCAGGGCCTCACCGCGGACCTCGACCTGATCGGCGGCACCGATCTCGCCGTGGGCCGCACCCACAAGGCGCAGGTGATCGCCAGCGTCCTCGAGCGGCTCGGCGTCTCCGCGGCCGACGGGGCCGTGATGGTGGGGGACCGGCTGCACGACGCGGAAGGTGCCGCCGTGCACGGCCTCGACGCGGTGCTGGTGGGCTGGGGCTACGGCGGGGACGCCGAGCGCGCCGCCGACCTGCCCTACGCCGCGACGGTCCCCGAGCTCCACCGGATGCTGCGCGGCTGATCCTCCAGCCGAGGCTCCGGGTGCTCAGGCCTCGAGCAGGATCGTCACCGGCCCGTCGTTCGTCAGAGCCACCCGCATGTGGGCGCCGAAGCGGCCCGTCGCGACCGTGATCCCTCGCTCACGCAGCGCGTCGACCACCTGCTGCACGAGCGGCTCGGCGACCGGGGCCGGGGCGGCGCCGTTCCAGGACGGACGGCGCCCCTTGCGCACGTCGGCGTAGAGGGTGAACTGCGAGATCACGAGCACCTGCGCGCCCGTGTCCTGGACCGAGCGCTCGCCGTCCAGGATCCGCAGCTCGGCGATCTTCCGGGCGATCGTGGCGACCTGCTCGGGGCCGTCCTCATGGGTGACGCCGACGAGCGCGACGAGGCCCTCGCCGGTGATCTCTCCGACCACCTCGCCCTCGACCTCGACCCGGGCACCGTCGACTCTCTGGAGCACTGCACGCATGCCCTCGATCGTGGCACAGGTGCGGGCTCCGCTGGCGCGGGGTCAGCGGGGAGAGATCGAGGAGATCCTCCGCTCCTGGGTGGGGGAGTCGTCCTCGGGGTGCTGGTCGACCGGCTCGGACGGGCGGTCCGTCGGGGGAGCGGACGGCTGCGACGGAGCCTGCGGGGGAGCGGACTGCTGCGGCGCCGCCTGAGGGGGAACCGGCTGCGTCGGTGCCGACTGCTGGACCGGTGCGGCGAACTGCTGCGGCGGCGCGGAGCGGTCAGGGGCGCCGTGCTGCTGCGGCGGGGCGACGTACTGCGGCGCGGCCGACTGCTGCGGGGGCGCCGACTGCTGAGCCGGTGCCGACTGCTGCGGGGGTGCCGATTGCTGAGCTGGTGCCGAGTGGTGCGCCGGCGCCGAGTGCTGCTGTGCCGAGTGCTGCGGGGCCGACGGGTGCGGGGCCGAAACGTGCTGGGCCGACTGGTGGGGCGCCGACTGCGAGGGCGCCGAGCGCTGCGGCGGAGCGGACTGCTGCACCGCCGAGGAGCCCGACGGGGGAGCGATCCCGGGACCGCTCGGCACGTGCACGCCCTGGGCGGGGGCCTGCCGCACGCCCGTCGGCCCCTGCGTCGGATTGGACTGCGCGGCGTGCTGCGCCCCCGCGGCCGGACCAGCCTGCTGCGCGGCGGGCTGGCCGGGGGCGGGCGTCGCGGACTGCGCCGCCGCGGCCCGGTCGATCCGCTGCCGCTCCGCGTGCCGTGCCGCGGCGACCCACTCCTCGGCCACGCGCACGATCGCCTCGGTCGCGGCCTCCCAGGCCGCCTCCTGCTGACGGTGCGGCCCGGTCGCGAGCGAGAGCACGACCCCTGCGGAGCGCAGCGCGAGCTCCACCGGATCGACCCGCTCCTGGAAGGTCTCGTGCCAGGTGCGGATCGCGTCCTCGACCCGCTGCTGCATGCCGCGGTCGATGCGCCCGGCGTTGCCGTAGTCGGCCAGGACGCTGAGATGGGCGAGCAGGCAGGCGAGGTCGTCGGCGCGTCGGCCCGGACCGACGGTGTCGATGTCGAGCAGCCCCACGACCCTGCCGTCCTGGACGAACACCTGCGCCTCGTAGAAGTCGCCGTGGACGACGTCGTGCGGGCGCATGTCGATGCGCTGCTCGATCGCGGCCAGGCCCTCGCGGATCTCCCGCACCAGCGCGTCCAGGCGCGGCCCGAGCGCGGGAACGGCGGAGGCGACGATCCCCGCGTAGAACTCGACCGAGTCGGTCCACGGCGGCCGCAGCGACAGGCCGTACATGGAGGCGGGCAGGCGGTCCAGCAGCGCGACCAGGTCCTCGGCGCGGCAGGAGTCCACACCCTCGTCGATCACCGCGCGGGCGAGCGGCCGGCCCGGCAGCTCCGCGAGCACGACGAGGCCCTGATGGTGCGCGATGACCTCGGGCACCGGCACCCCGGCGGAGAGCAGGCGCTGATGGCGCTCCACGATCTCGCCGCTGCGGTGCGGCTGCATGACCTTGAGATACACGGCCGCGGCGCCCTGGGAGGCGCGCAGCACGGCGCGCCGGCCGGGACGGTAGGAGACGACGTCGATCGCGATCGGCTCGGACGGGTCCGGACCGAGGGAGACGCCCAGGTCATGCAGGGTGCGGCCGACGATGTCGGGATAGCAGACCTGCGGGAGCATCGGCAGCCACGGATCGTGGGGGTAGCGCCACACGCGCACGTTGATGTCCCCGTCGGTCATCACCAGGGTCTGCTCGGCGACGTAGAGGTTCTTCTCGCGCTCCCCGATGTGGGCGCTCGCGCCGAACAGCTCCTCCCGGGCCGGCGCCTGGGGGCCGTCCAGCTCGGGCCAGGAGACCTGGGTGCGGTACAGGGCCTTGGTGCTGCGGCCGGGCCGGTGGTCGACGTGGTCGAGCTGCCAGCTGTGCAGCACCCCGCCCGAGTTGCCGACGGCCGAGCGGAGCAGCCCACCGGCTCCGGACCCGGTGAGAAGCTCGGAGCCGTCCTGCGTGTGTGACATGGGCGATTCACTCTGTTCTGTGGTCATCGGGCGGCTGCGCCTACGATGCTTGCATGGCTGATCGTACCGATAACCTCACCAGCGGGAATCTCCTGGGCATCCCGGAGACCCGCCTCCCCGACGACTTCGTCGACGTCCAGGTCGCCGAGGAGCTCGTCGAGGGCGAGCCGCGCGAGGTCGTCGCCCGGCATCTGGACTCCCCTCTGGCCTGGGCCACCCTCGCCGAGGACGCGCTGAGCGACGGTGACGAGATCACCGCCTACGCCTGCGCCCGCACCGGCTACCACCGGGGTCTCGACGCGCTGCGCCGCAACGGCTGGCGCGGCCAGGGCCCGATCCCCGCCTCCCACGCCCCGAATCGTGGCGTGCTGCGGGCGCTCGCGCTGCTGGGAGAGGTCTCCCGCCGCCTCGGCGACCAGTCCGAGGCCGACCGCATCACCGACTTCCTGCGCGAGGCCGACCCGACCCTGCTGGACTGAGCCGGCTCCCGGCCCGGGCCTGCGCGAGCCCGGCCAGACCGGCTGGACCTGCGCTGGCCTGGCAGGATCGGAGCCGGCCCGGACAGCGTGGGCGGTGCGTGTGCAACCAGTGGCGCCCAGTGCGCAGCCGGGGCCGCATGCGGGGTCGGATGCTGGCTGAGCGCCACCGGATGCAGCGCCAGCCGTCACCCCTCGGACGTGCTCCCGGATGGCGCTTGGTAGGATCCACGCGGCCCTGTGCACCGCACGCGGTCACCTGTGCAGAAGTCCCGACATCGTTCCCAGGAGTCGCCATGCCCGCCGTCGTGATCGTCGGAGCCCAGTGGGGCGACGAGGGGAAGGGCAAGGCCACCGACCTGCTCGGAGAGCGCGTCGACTACGTCGTCAAGCCCAACGGGGGCAACAACGCCGGCCACACCGTGGTCGTCGACGGCGAGAAGTTCGAGCTGAAGCTCCTCCCCGCCGGAATTCTCTCCCCGCAGGTCACGCCCGTGATCGGCAACGGCGTCGTGGTGAACCTCGAAGCGCTGTTCGAGGAGATCGGCATGCTCGAGTCGCGCGGCGTGGACACCACCCGCCTGCGCATCAGCGCGAACGCCCACATCGTCGCGCCCTATCACCAGACCCTCGACAAGGTCACCGAGCGCTTCCTCGGCAAGCGCGCGATCGGCACCACCGGGCGCGGCATCGGCCCCGCCTACATCGACAAGGTGGGCCGCCTCGGCATCCGCGTGCAGGACCTCTACGACGCCTCGATCCTGCGGCAGAAGGTCGAGGGCGCGCTGCGCCAGAAGAACGAGCTGCTGGTCAAGCTCTACAACCGCCGCGCCGTCGAGGTCGACGAGATCGTCGAGGGCCTGCTCTCCTACGCGGAGCGCCTGCGCCCCATGGTCGTGGACACCACCGTGCTGCTGGGCGATGCGCTGGATCGCGGCGAGGTCGTGCTGATGGAGGGCGGCCAGGCCACCTTCCTCGATGTCGACCACGGCACCTACCCCTTCGTCACCAGCTCCAACCCCACCGCGGGCGGCGCCGTGACGGGCACCGGAGTCGGCCCCACCCGCATCGACCGGGTGATCGGGATCGTCAAGGCGTACACCACCCGAGTGGGCGCCGGACCGTTCCCCACCGAGCTCGAGGACAAGTGGGGCGAGTACCTCCAGAAGACCGGCGGCGAGGTGGGCGTGAACACCGGCCGTCCCCGCCGCTGCGGCTGGTACGACGCGCTGATGATCCGCCACGCGGTGCGCATCAACGGCTTCACCGACATCGTGCTCACCAAGCTCGACGTCCTCACCGGCATCGACGAGGTCCCGATCTGCACCGGCTACGACGTGGACGGCGTGATCCACCGCGAGATGCCGATGACCCAGACCGAGTTCCACCACGCCGTGCCGGTCTACGAGACCCTGCCCGGCTGGACCGAGGACCTCTCCGAGGCACGCACCTTCGAGGAGCTGCCCGAGAACGCGCAGGCCTACGTGCGACGCCTCGAGGAGCTCGCCGGCTGCCGCATCAGCGCCATCGGCGTGGGCCCGGACCGCGCCGACACCATCGCCGTCCACGACCTCCTGCCGGAGACGACGGCCTGACGTGGTGACCCGCCGTACCGACCCCGAGGCCGGCCGCGCCGCGCTCGCGGCCTGGGCGACGGATCCCGCGGCCGCGCGCCGCCCGGTGCTCGCCCCCGCCGTGCGGCACACCCTGGAGCTCTTCGCCGAGGAGCACCCCGGCGGCGCCGTGGAGCTGCGGGTCCCGCCCTATGCCGCGGTCCAGGCCATCGCCGGCACCCGTCACACCCGCGGCACCCCGCCCGCCGTGGTCGAGACCGACGCCGCGACCTGGCTCGCGCTCGTCACCGGCGACCTGACCTGGGACGATGCCGCCGCGGACGGCCGGGTCACCGCCTCGGGCGAGCGCAGCGACCTCTCCGAGCTGCTGCCCCTGCCCGGCCCGCGACGCACGGTCCGCACCGCCCGCGGCACCGGCGCGCGGCCCGCCGACGGCGAGGCGCCGAGCGTCGACGGGTCGGCCCCGGACCGTGGCGAGCCGACCGCCGAGGGGACGCGATGAGCCCCGCCGTCGAGATCGCCGTGGAGGACCTCGCCGGCCTCGAGGTCGCCGCGCTCGCCGGCGCCGACCGGATCGAGCTGTGCCAGGACCTCGACCTCGGCGGCACCACCCCCGCGCCCGAGCTCGTCGAGCAGGCCGTGCGCCGCGCCCGCGAGCTCGTCGCCGCCCGGGACGCGAAGCCCCACCTCGACGTCCACGTGCTGATCCGCCCCCGCGCGAGCAGCGCGGACTTCCTCGGCAGGCCGGCCGAGTTCGCGGCCGACGCCGACGCGATCGAGCGGATGGCGGACCATGCGGCCGCCGTCGTCGACGCCGGCGCCGCAGGCGTCGTGCTCGGGGTGCTCACCGAGGCCGGCGAGCTCGACCTCCCCGCCCTCGAGGCCGTGCGCGACAGCGCCCTCCTCGCCGCCCAGCGCGCCGGCCGCGGACTGACCCTCACCCTGCACCGCGCCGTCGACGCGATGCCCTCGCGCGAGGCCCGCGTCGCCGCCGTCCAGGCCGCGATCGGCCTCGGGATCCACCGAGTTCTCAGCTCGGGAGGGCAGGCTCGGGCCCTCGACGGCGCCGACGACCTCTCCGCGATGGTCGACGCCGCCGAGGACCTCGTCGAGATCTGCGCCGGGGGAGGGGTCCGCCCCGCCGACGTCGTGGACCTCGTCCGTCGCTCCGGCGTCGGCTCCGTGCACCTCTCTGCCCGTCGGCGGCCCGGTGCGCCCGTCGAGCCCGACGCCCCCGAGACCCTGACCGACCCGGCGATCGTCGCCGCGGCGGTCGATGCCGCAGGAGAGCTGTGAACACCGTGAACACCACCGAGAACCCCCAGACCCGTCCCGAGGACGAGGATCGCGAGCACCTGACGGGCCGCACGGACGCCGCGGAGGATGCCGTCGACGCGACCCCCGACGCTGACCTGACCGACGCCGACGCCTCGGCGACGAGCCGCGCACGGGCCGAGGACGAGACGTCGGTCGCGACGACGGGGGCCGACGGGACGCCGGCCGAGGCGGACGGGGCCGGGGAGGCCGGGAGTCCGCGCACCGCGCTCTACGTCCGCCGCAGGCGCGCCCCCGCTCTCGGGTTCTGGGTCCTGCTGTCCTTCCTGGTGCCCGGGGTCCTGGCCCTGCTGAGCGTGCCGCTGTTCGGCTTCGGCGACCTCCGCGGTGTCGTGAACTTCGTGCTGCTGGCCATGGTCGTGATCGGGCTCCCGCTCGCCGCGATCGCCTCGTTCGTCGACGCGCGCCGCCACCGTCGCGAGGACCGCCGCCGCCGCTGAGCGCCCGTATCCTCTGGCCGAGTGCACGCGCCCCGCGGTCGAGCGCACGCCTCCCGCACCGGGGATCGCGTCGGCGGGCGGGTGCCGCGCCCTGCCTGCCGCGCCCTGCCTGGCGCGCCCTGCCCGCGAGACGGACCGCACGGCGGGGGCAGGACCTCGCTGTGGCATCATGGACCGGTGGCACGCGGCGACGGAAAACTCTCCCATGACCTGCTCCCCGGGGAGAAGGGCCCGCAGGACGCCTGCGGGGTCTTCGGCGTCTTCGCCCCCGGCGAGGACGTCTCGAAGCTGACCTACTACGGGCTGTACGCGCTGCAGCACCGCGGCCAGGAGTCCGCGGGCATCGCGACCTCCGACGGCTCGCAGATCCTGGTCTACAAGGACATGGGACTGGTCTCCCAGGTCTTCGACGAGGCCTCCCTCGGCACCCTCCAGGGGCACATCGCGATCGGGCACACCCGCTACGCGACCACCGGCGGCTCCGTCTGGTCCAACGCCCAGCCCACCCTCGGCCCCCGGCACGAGGGCACCGTGGCGCTCGCCCACAACGGCAACCTCGTCAACACCGAGGAGCTGCTCGAGCTGATCCACGAGCGGCAGGGCACGCCCCGCACCGGCGAGATCGCCCGCGGCAACACCACCGACACCGCCCTGGTCACCGCACTGCTGAACTCCGAGGGCACCCTCGCCGACTCGCTGCGCGACGTCATGCCGCGCCTGCGCGGCGCGTACTGCTTCACCCTGATGGACGAGACCGCGCTGTACGCGGCGAGGGACCCGCAGGGCATTCGCCCGCTGGTGCTGGGCCGGCTCGAGCGCGGCTGGGTCATCGCCTCGGAGACCGCGGCGCTGGACATCTGCGGCGCGAGCTTCGTGCGCGAGGTCGCCCCCGGCGAGATGGTCATCGTCGACGAACAGGGCCTGCACAGCGAGCAGGTCGTCCCCGCGGAGCCCAAGGGCTGCGTCTTCGAGTACGTCTACCTCGCCCGTCCCGACACCCGCATCGCCGGGCGCAGCGTGAACGAGTCCCGCGCTGAGATGGGACGCCAGCTCGCCCGCGAGCACCCCGTCGAGGCCGACCTGGTCATCCCCACCCCCGAGTCCGGGACCCCCGCCGCGATCGGCTACGCCCAGGAGTCCGGGATCCCCTACGGGCAGGGCATGGTCAAGAACGCCTACGTGGGCCGCACCTTCATCCAGCCCTCCCAGACCATCCGCCAGCTCGGCATCCGCCTGAAGCTCAACCCGCTGCGCGAGGTGATCCAGGGCAAGCGCCTCGTGGTCATCGACGACTCCATCGTGCGCGGGAACACGCAGCGCGCCGTGGTGCGGATGCTGCGCGAGGCCGGCGCCGCCGAGGTCCATGTGCGGATCTCCTCGCCGCCGGTGCGCTGGCCCTGCTTCTATGGCATCGACTTCGCCTCCCGGGCCGAGCTCATCGCCAACGGCCTGGGCATCGAGGAGATCGCCCGCTCGCTCGGTGCGGACTCCCTCGGCTTCATCTCCGAGGAGGGGATGATCGCCGCCACCGGCCAGCCCGAGGAGCGGCTGTGCACCGCCTGCTTCTCCGGGAAGTACCCGGTCGCCCTGCCGGAGCCCGTCGCCCGGGCACAGGGCATCCTCCAGGCCCGCCCCGGCGAGCCGGCCGCCGTCGGGAAGGACGCATGAACACCACCCCCCGCCCCGCCTCGGGCGATGCGATCACCTACGCCTCCGCCGGTGTCGACACCGCTGCGGGCGACCGTGCCGTCGAGCTGATGAAGGAGGCCGTCGCGGCGACGCACGGCCCCGACGTCCTCGGCGGGATCGGCGCGTTCGCCGGACTGGTCGACGTCTCCGCGCTGAAGGACTACCGCCGCCCGCTGCTCGCCTCCTCGACCGACGGCGTCGGCACGAAGATCGCGATCGCCCGCGCCCTCGACGTGCACGACACGATCGGCCAGGACCTGGTCGGCATGGTCGTCGACGACATCGTCGTGGTCGGCGCCGCACCGCTGGCGATGACCGACTACATCGCCTGCGGCGCCGTGGTGCCCGAGCGGATCGCCGACATCGTGCGCGGCATCGCCGAGGGATGCCGCCTCGCGGGCTGCGCCCTCGTCGGCGGCGAGACCGCCGAGCACCCGGGCCTGATGTCCCCCGAGGACTACGACGTCGCGGGCGCCGCGGTCGGCGTGGTCGAGGCCGACGACCTGCTGGGCCCCGACCGGGTGCGCCAGGGCGACGTGGTGATCGGCATGGACGCCTCCGGCCTGCACTCCAACGGGTACTCCCTGGTCCGCGCCGTGGTCTCCGCCGCCGGGCTCACCCTCGAGCAGCGCGTCGAGGACTTCGGCCGCACCCTGGGGGAGGAGCTCCTGGAGCCCACCCGCATCTACACCGCGGACCTCCTGGCCGTGCTGCGCGATGCCCGCACCGCCGGTGCCGTCCACGCCCTCAGCCATGTCACCGGCGGCGGCCTCGCCGCGAACCTCGCCCGGGTCATGCCGCACGGCCTGGCGGCCCGCGTGGACCGCGCCCTCTGGGAGCCGGCCCCCGTGTTCTCCCGAGTCGCCGGGTGGGGCTCCGTCCCGCAGCTCGACCTCGAGGGCACGCTGAACATGGGCATCGGCATGGTCGCCCTGGTCGCGCAGGAGCAGGCCGACCAGGTCCTGGCCGTGCTCGCCGAACGCGGCCTCGGCGCCCGCGCGATCGGCGAGGTCGTGGCCGAGGAGTCCCTGCCCGAGCCCGGCCATGCACTCGAGCACGTCGTCGCCGGCGCCAAGGGCGTCGAGGGCGGCGCGGTCATGCTCGCCGGCCAGCACCCCGGCTGGGCCTGAGCGGCCACCCCTCACACAGCAGGAGGGCCGACCCATCGGGTCGGCCCTCCTGCGGTGTCACGGTGCTCCGCGGAGCCTGCCGCGCGCCGCTCAGCGGCGATGTGCGGACGGGGCGTCCTCGTCGGCCCAGTCCTCGGCGTCCTCGCCCCAGTCGTCTCCGTCGGCGGAGGAGGTCTCGCTCCGCTGAGACTGCAGCTCCCGCTGCAGCGCCGAGAGATCCGTCGGCGGGCTGTAGTACTTGAGGTCCCGTGCCACCTTGGTGTGCTTGGCTTTCTGTCGGCCGCGACCCATGGATCTGACCCCCTGTGCGTCGGGTGCCGGGTGTGCTCGACGACCCGGAGGATGGCATTAGTTTCGGATGCCCAGAGTACATGGTCGCTCCGGCCGACGGCGAACCGCGACCCTCCGGACGTGCCCGACGCCCCTTCCGTGGCACCCGGTGCGGCGGGCGGAGCACTGCCCGGCGAAGGAATTGGGCGTTTCGCGCCCGCCTTTTACCGGCTCACACACCTAACCGGGTAGTCTTGTGTCGGTACTCGAGCGCAGTGGGGACCCCCGTCCCGTCTCGAGCCGACTCCCCCAGCGAAAGGTCTCCTCCTCGATGAACGCTTCCACGGATCAGCACCCCGGTGGAGTGCCCGACGGGGACGACGCCGCTGAGCTGATGACGCCCGCGGAGGTCGCGAGCATGTTCCATGTCGACCCCAAGACCGTCACTCGCTGGGCCCAGGCGGGCAAGCTCACCTACATGCGCACCCTCGGCGGTCACCGCCGCTACCGCCGCGGCGAGGTCGTCGAGCTGCTGCGGGAGAGCTCCAAAGACGTGTGAGCACCGACCCGGTGCTCGGAGCGGGCTACACGCTCCACCGGATCGATCTCGGCAGCGACGACGAGGGACCGCTGCAGGCGAGCCTCATCCACCGCGAGCCCGTCCCGGGCGACGCTCCCCGCACCGGACGGACCCCGCCCGTGCTGCTCATGCACGGCTGGTCGGACTACGTCTTCGACCGTGACCTGATGGACCACCTCGGCGCCCGCGGCCACGACGTCTGGGGCCTGGACCTGCGCAAGTACGGCCGCAGCATCCTGCCCGGTCAGACGCCCACCGAGATCGACCACCTCAGCCGATACGACGAGGAGATCGGCGCCTCGCTGCGCCGCATCGGCCGCAGCACGCCCCCGGTGATCCTCGCCCACTCCGCGGGAGGACTCGTCGCGACGCTCTACGCGCTGCGCCATCCGGGCGTGGTCCGGGGTCTCGCCCTGAACTCGCCGTGGCTCGAGATGCACCTCGGACCGGGCACGCGGAGGCTGCTCGAGCGCCCGGTGCACCTGCTGGCCCGCCGGCTGAGGAGCAGGCCCATCCTTCCCGTCGGTGACGACGCCTACGCCCGCGCCACCCACCGTGACCTGGGCGGGGACTACGACTACGACCTCGAGCTGAAGCCTCCCGGGGGCCACCGCTTCCCCGCCAGCACCCTCAAGGCGATGCTCGACGGGCACCGGCGCCTGGCCGCCGCCGGCTCGCTCGCCGCACCGGCGCTGGTCATGCACTCCGACCGCACCGCGATCACCTCGAGGCGGGGCGAGCGCCCCCTCCACGCGGACACCGTCCTGGACGTGCGCTCCCTCGCCGCGGCCGCGCGACGGCTCGGCCCCCGGGTGCGGGTCGTGCCCGTCACCGGGGCGCGTCACGACGTCTTCCTCTCCGATCCGCCGGTGCGGGCGACGGCGATCGAGATCCTCGACGACTGGCTGGCCACGGATCTGCTCGCAGCGCCTACGATGACCGGGACAGGCCGCACCGCGGGACCCGACGCCTCCGAGACCGGGGCCTCGTGACCCCCGAGACCTCGTGACAAGGAGTAGCGCGATGACCGCGGACACCCATGGCCTCCGAGCCCTCGCCGATGCCCAGCGCCGTGGAGCGGATCGGCTCACCCTCCTGCGCCTGCGCCTGGCGAACACGCTGGCCGAGGTCGGTCGCGCCGAGGCGCCCGAGGTCCGGGGGATCGGGGAGCGGGTCCACGAGCGCTGGATCCGCGAGGAGCATCCGGAGCTGGGACGCCTGGCCACGGGCCTGCGCGCGGCCGCGAGGCAACTCGATCAGGAGGCGGTCCGGGCGGAGCGGCTCAGCGGCCGCCGCATGGGTGGCTACACCGGCGCCGGCTTCCTGGGACGCGGCAGGGAAGCGAGCCGTCACGTGCACGAGGTCGCCGCTGTCGTCGCCGCCGAGCCCGCCTTCGTCGGCACCGAGCACGGGGCGAGCATCGGCGGCTTCCCGCTGCAGCCGAGCGTCCAGGAGGGGTTCCTCGCGCATCCCTCCTCCGCCCTCGGCATCGAGACCCCCGACTTCGACGAGGACGACGAGGGCTGAGCCACGGCGCGGGCCGGTCCTGGACCCGGTCGGTGCTGGCACGACGCCCGCGCGGCCGCCGTGGGACGCGTCAGCGCCGCGCAGGGGTCCGCGTGAGCGCCGCGGGCACCGCGACCGCCCCTGCCAGCAGCGGCACCACCAGCATTGCGACCAGCAGCAGGAGCATCGCCGCGGCGGCATCGGCCGAGCCCACCCCGAGGCCGACCAGCGCCGCCCCGCTGACCGTCTCGGAGATCCCCGCGCCGCCCGGCGTCAGCGGCACCAGCGCGAGCACCCTCCCCAGCGCGAAGACGGCGAGGACGAACAGGGCGGGCACCTCGGCGCCGACCGCCTCGATCGCGAGCCACAGGGCGGCGAGCTGGAGCGCCCGCGCCGCGAGCGTGGGCAGCGCGAGGGTGGGGAGCCGACGCCGCAGCATCCCCACCAGCGCCTCCCGCTGATGGAGGATCTCCGCCGACGCCCCGGCGGGGAGCATCCCGTCGGCCTGCGCGAGCAGCGCCGTGAGCACGCCGCGGCGCAGCAGCACCGCGCTGAGGACGAGAGCGATCACGGCGCCGGCCGCGGCGACGGCGGCCGCCCACAGCCAGCCGGCGGCGAGCGTGCCGGCCGGGGTGAGGGCAGAGCCGAGCAGGTAGGAGCCGGCGCCCAGCAGCGGCACCAGCACCGAGGTGATCGCCATCTCGACCAGCGAGGCGGCGAGGATGCCGGTGAGCACCACGGGCAGGGCGATCCCGCTGCGACGCAGGACCCAGGCCAATAGTCCCAGGCCCAGCACGGACCCGCCCGGCAGGGCGAGCGCGGCGCCCTGGGAGGCGGCATGGCCCTGCAGCACGGGGGAGGGGCGGGAGCCGGGCACCGCGGCGCGGACCGTCATCGCCTCCAGCAGCAGCGCCCCCGCGCCGAGCACGATCATCGCGGGCACCGACCACCACGGCAGCGCACCCAGGCTCGCGACGATCTCGCCCCAGCTCGCGCCGGTCGCCCACGGCAGGCCCCAGACCAGCAGGGCGATCACCAGCAGACCCGAGGCCGCCGCGGCGAGCAGGCGCCCGGCGCCGGGCCGCTCCGGCGGGGCGGCGCCGAGGTCCTCGGTGAGCAGCGCGAGCCGCTCCGGGCTGTGGCCCGCCCGCGAGGTTCGCTCCGTGCTCCGCGCCGGCTCTGCGCTCTCGGGGGGCTCCGGTGCGGCGTCCTGGGGGCCGGGAGGTGCCTCTGACATGCGGTGATTCTCGCACGCTGTGCCCCTGGAGTTCCCAGGCCCGGGATCTAACATGGTGTCATGTCCTTTCTGATCTCGCTCTTCGTCGTGCTGCACATGATCTGCTGGGCCGTGGCGCTCGGCACCTGGGTCGCTTCCGCCCGCACCCGCGTCCCGAACAAGGGGATGGCCCATGCCACCGCGGCCGCGCTCGTGTTCGGCATCGTCCTGGCCGCCCTCGTCTCCATCGGCGGCGACCCGAACCACATGAAGCTCGGCATCAAGCTGCTCCTGGCGATAGTCGCCACCGTCCTCGCCTACATCGCGAACAGGAAGCAGGCCGAGACCCCCTCGGCCGTCTGGTTCGGCATCCCCACCGCGATCATCGCGAACATCGTCGTGGCGGTCTTCGTCTGATCCGCTCCCCGCGGGGAGCCTCCCGCGGAGCGACGGAGCCGCGGGCGGAGCGCGCGGCGACGGGGAGCCCACCTCCCCTCCACCGCGACCCTCCGTCCCCACGGGGCCCGGCAGCGCACCCGCTGTCGGGCCCCGCGCCTATCCTGGAGGCCTCATGAGCTCACTCTTCGACGACCTCTCGCTGCCCGACGCCTTCCGCCGCCTGGACGGCGTGCAGGTGACGCCCTCGACCTCGCCCTCCCGGGCCGCGGCCGACGACGACGCTCGCGCCGACGGACGCACCGACGGCGAGGAGCCGCACCACGAGGAGGAGGCCCCGGACCTGCTCGACCGCGAGCCGCTGCCCGAGCACGAGGAGCCCCCGTACGAGGAGGAGCCGCCCTACGAGGACGAGCCGCCGCGGGAGGAGCCCGCGCCCGTCGCCGCCCCGGCGCCGTCCCGTCGGCGTGTCCCGGCGGACTCACCCGCCCTCGCCGAGCTCGTCGACGGGCTGAACCCCGCCCAGCGCGAGGCGGTCGAGCACCGGGGCAGCCCGCTGCTGATCGTCGCCGGCGCCGGCTCCGGCAAGACCCGCGTGCTCACCCGCCGCATCGCCCACCTGCTGCGCGCCGGCGAGGCGCTGCCCGGCGAGATCCTCGCGATCACCTTCACCAACAAGGCCGCCGCCGAGATGCGCGAGCGCGTCGAGGAGCTGATCGGCCCCGCCGCCCGCTCCATGTGGGTCTCCACCTTCCACAGCGCCTGCGTGCGCATCCTGCGCCGCGACGCCGCCGCGGCCGGGCTGAAGAGCTCCTTCACGATCTACGACAGCGCCGACTCGCTGCGCCTGATCACCACGATCGCCAAGGACCTCCAGCTCGACACCAAGAAGCACGCCCCCCGCGCGCTCGCCTCCCGCATCTCGACGCTGAAGAACGACCTCGTGGACCCGATCGACTTCGCCGATCAGGCCGAGAGCGCGAAGAACCCGTTCGAGAAGACGCTCGCGAAGATCTTCACGAACTACACCGAGCGCCTGCGCCAGGCCAACGCCGTCGACTTCGACGACCTGATCGGCCTGACCGTCGCGCTGCTGCGCGAGAACCCCGCGATCCGCGAGGGCTACCGGCGCCGCTTCCGCCACCTGCTGGTGGACGAGTACCAGGACACCAACACCGCCCAGTACCAGCTGGTGCGGGAGCTGGTGGGGGAGGACCCGCGCGCCGATCTCACCGTGGTGGGCGACTCCGACCAGTCGATCTACGCCTTCCGCGGGGCGACGATCCGCAACATCATCGAGTTCGAGCAGGACTTCCCCTCCGCGCGCACCATCGTGCTGGAGCAGAACTACCGCTCGACCCAGAACATCCTCACCGCCGCGAACGCGGTGATCGAGGAGAACCAGGGCCGCCGCGAGAAGAACCTCTGGACCGACCAGGGCGAGGGGGAGCAGATCACCCTCTACGTCGCCGACGACGAGCAGTCCGAGGCCCGCTACATCGGCCGCCAGATCGACGCGCTCGTGGACGACGGCCGCCGCGCCGGGGACATCGCGATCTTCTACCGCGCCAACGCCCAGTCCCGGGCGCTGGAGGACCAGCTGATCCGCGTGGGCCTGCCGTACCGCGTCGTGGGCGGCACGCGCTTCTACGAGCGGCGCGAGATCAAGGACGCGATCGCCTACCTGCAGGTGCTCGCCAACCCCGCCGACGAGATCAACCTGCGCCGCATCCTCAACGTCCCCAAGCGCGGGATCGGCGACCGCGCCGAGGCCGCGATCGCCATGCTCGCCGAGAGGGACCGGATCGGCTTCGGAGAGGCGCTGCGCCGCGCGGAGGAGGCGCCGGGCATCGCGACCCGCTCGCTGAACGCCGTGCGCACCTTCGTGGCGATGCTCGAGGACCTCCAGGCGATGGCCGAGCGCGGCGACGGCCCCGCCGAGCTGCTTGAGGCGATCCTCACCCGCTCCGGCTACTACGCCGAGCTGCAGGGCAGCGACGACCCGCAGGACGAGTCCCGCCTGGAGAACCTCGCCGAGCTGATCAGCGTGGCCGCGGAGTTCGAGGCGCAGATGGAGGAGCTCGACGCGCTCGCCAGCGAGATGGAGGACGAGGAGGGCGACGCCGCCGCGGTCGGGGGCGCGGAGGGCGCCGCCGAGACCGAGGTCGGCGCAGCCGCTGAGAGCCCGGCGGACGCAGTCGCGGCGGGCTCCGCGGACGCGGTCGCCGAGGCGTCCGGCGCGGTCGTCGCCGGAGCGGCCCCCGCCTCCGACCCCGTCGGCGGCGACATCGGCCCGGATGCGGCGCTGACCGCGCCGGACGATCCCGAGGCGAGCCTCGTGGACCGCTTCCTGGAGAAGGTCTCCCTCGTCGCGGACGCCGACCAGCTGCCAAGGGAGGAGGACCAGTTCGTCACCCTCATGACTCTGCACACCGCCAAGGGTCTCGAGTTCCCGGTCGTGTTCCTCACCGGCATGGAGGACGGCACCTTCCCCCACAACCGCACGCTCCAGGATCCCGACGAGCTCGAGGAGGAGCGGCGACTGGCCTACGTGGGCATCACCCGCGCCCGCGAGAAGCTCTATCTCACCCGCGCGCAGATGCGCTCGATGTGGGGCCAGTCCCAGTACATGCCCGCCAGCCGCTTCCTCGACGAGGTGCCGGAGGAGGTCCTGGACGTGGCGCGCGCCGGCTCGACCCTCGGCGGCGCCGGGTTCGGCGGCGGAGGCTTCTCCGGCGGCTCCGGCTTCGGCGGCGGTCGCGGCGGGGGTCGGGGGCCGTCCTTCAGCGGCGGGGTCGGCGGCGGCCGCTCCGACGTGAAGCGCCCCAGCTTCGGCTCCGGTCGCACAGCGACGCCCACGGACAAGCTCCCGCAGCTCGCCGTCGGCGACCGCGTCACCCACGACTCCTTCGGGATGGGCACGGTCGCGGAGGTCTCCGGGCAGGGCGACAAGACGCAGGTCGAGGTCCAGTTCCGCGATCCCCACGGCCGCAAGCGCCTGCTGCTGCGCTACGCCCCGCTGACCAAGCTCTGAGCAGATCGGCGCGCGGACGCGAGCTCCGAGCAGCGCGGCGCGCGGGCCGAGCACCGGGCGCCGCAGGGGCGGGCCGCGGCGGTCAGGGGCCGGCGACCAGCTCGACCTCGATGCCGTGAGGGTCCTCCGCGTACCAGGCGGTGTGGTCCCCGCCGCCCGCATGCGGGTAGTGCCCCGCGAACAGCTCCCGCCAGCCGTGCCCGGGCCCTTGCCGTCGGACCCGGTTCAGCAGCTCGCGGTCTCGCACCCGCAGCGCGAGATGGTTCATGCCCGGGGCGCGCCGCTCGGCGCGCTCGCCGCGCACGTCCTCGGACTGCTCGAGGACGAGGTAGGAGCCGTCGGCGTGGCGCCAGATCCGCCCGAGCTCCCAGCCCTCGACGCGCCCGGCCCGCCAGCCCAGCGTGGTCATCAGCCAGTGCCAGGCCGGCTCCGAGACGGCGAGGTCCGCGGTCCAGAGCTCGAGGTGGTGCAGGCCGGAGGAGGGAGGCGGTGCTTGCATGGGGCCGACGGTATCCCGCGGCCACGCCCGCTCCGAGCACCTCCGTCTCTCCGAGAGGGGCGGGCGTCCGGCAGCGCACGGGCGACGTCCGGCCACGGACGGTGCGCGGCCGCGGGAATGCTCAGGCCGTGACGCGGATCAGGGCGCGAGCGCCGCGCTCCATCTCCACGAAGGAGTGGTTCACGGCGGTGTAGGTGCCGGGCTCGTCGAAGACCAGCTCCACGAACCCGCCCTGGGCCGCGGCGAGGTCGAGCGCCTGCGCCCCGCCGCCCTCCCCGTCCCCGGGACGCAGCAGATAGGCGCCCTCCTTGAAGACGGTGTCGAACACCCCGCCGACGACGTGGAAGGAGATCCCGCGCGACGGGCCTGCGGCGAGCACCCACAGCCGCACCCGCTCGCCCACCTTCGCCTCGAGCGGGGAGTGGACGTACTGGGTGGCGTGGCCGTTGAAGACCGTGAGGTCGGGGCGCTCGGCCGCGATCTTCGCGGGGCTCACCGGCAGGGCGCCCTCGTGCGTCGTCGACTCGGAGCCGGGGGCGCCGACGGGCACGAGATAGTGCTCCGACTGCACCAGCACGTACTCCCGCTCGACGGGCGCGAGCTCCGGCGGCGGGACCACGAGCGCGCCGACCATCCCGGCGGACAGGTGCACCGACATCGGCGTGGTCGAGCAGTGGTAGAGCCAGATCCCGGCATGGTCGGTGGTGATCGCGTACTCCAGCTGCTCGCCCGGAGGGATCGTGCGCATGGCCTGGTCGGGGGAGACGCGGCCCGCGTGCAGGTCGAGGGAGTGCCCCATCGACCCGTGATTGACCAGGTCGACGGTCAGGCGCGCCCCGAGCTCGGAGCGCAGCACCGGCCCGACGACGGCGCCGCCGTAGGTCATCGCGTCCATGGTCACGCCCGGTGCGATCTCGGCGGCGACCTCGACGACCTCCAGGGTGACCCGCTGCTGCGGACCGGTCGCGGCAGGGAGGCGGGCGTCGCGCACGGCGACGTCCGGTCCGGGGGCGGCCATCATGTCGGCGTCCACGGGGGTGAGCTCGTCGGGCCCGGACGCCGCGGCCACGGCGCCCGCGTCGGCGGCCGTGCCCGCCGCGGCACCGGTCGCGACGATGCTCAGCGTCATGCCCATCGCGCGATGGCCGACGATCGAGCACCATCCCTCCATGTCATGGGCGACCACGCCGCCGTCGAGGACCCGCGACTCTCCCGGCTGCAGGCGCCCCGAGGTCGCGCCGGTGGCGAGCACGAGGTCGTGCACGTCGTGCGGATCGTCGTTGCTCAGCTCGATGACCAGCGTGTTCCCGGCGGGGACCTCGAGCCGGTCGGGCGTGAACCGCATCTCCGCCATCGAGACCGCGATCGTGGTGCTCTCCCCGGTGGGCGTCACCGCGGCGGCGCCCGCGGTGCCGCCCGCGGTGCCGGCGACGTCGGGGATCGAGCCCTGGGAGCGGTCCAGGGAGCCGCCGAGCGCGGTCGCACCGAGCACGGAGCCGAGGCCCAGCAGCGCGCCGGTCAGCGCGCGTCGGTCCATGGGCGCTGCGGCGGCGGGAGCGGGCCCGGTCCTGGACCCCGTCGGCGGGCCGACGGACGGCGGCGGGCCGACCGACGGCGACGGGCCGACCGACGGCGACGGCAGCTCGCTGCGCGCGGGGGAGACCGATGCGGCGGCCTCGGGGCGGCTCGGTGTCGGCAGCGGCACGGCGGTGCCGCGCAGCCGCGAGCTCGTCCGCACCGCGAGGACCAGCAGCACCACGAAGCTCACCAGCACCGCGAAGCCGAGCAGGGAGAGGACCACCCGGGAGAGCGAGCCGAAGCCCGCGACCTCCGCGGTGCCGAGCGTGAGGGCGGAGAACAGCGCCCCGGAGCCGGCCGTGCCCCGCTCGGCGAGCACGAACAGCGCTACGACGAGGTTGTACGCCACCACGCGCAGCACCGCGCCGCGGCTCATCACCGCCAGTGCCGCCGTCGTCGCGCGGGGGCCGCCGCCGAGGGTCACCGGCAGCAGATGGCTCATCGCCCCCAGCAGCACCTGCAGCAGGAAGCCGGCGACGAAGGGGACGGTGAGCTGCTGCACGTCGGCGGCGACGAGGGAGGTCGCCATCTGCGCATCGGCCGAGCGCCACCACATCACCAGCAGCCCGGCGGTGGTCAGCGAGAACCAGCCCGTCCCCGCGGTGATCGACAGGATCGGGAACGGGGCGAGCGGCACCCGGCGCTCCTGGCGCACGCCGCGCACCCCGGCCCGCACGAGCGTCGCCGCGACCCAGGCGAAGGAGCCGAGATAGGCGAGCAGCGCCGCGCAGCCCAGCAGGGTCGAGCCGATCAGCGCCCCGGCGACCGCGCCGAGGACGGCCAGGAACATGCCCAGCAGCCCGCCCGCGGCCCGGGTCGCCGCGGCGGGTTCGATGCGCGTGCGCAGCACGGTGGGCCACAGGGTCAGCAGCGTGCCCGTCACCGTCAGACCCACGAACCCCAGCACGTTCACGATCTGGTGGGCGAGCATCAGCCGTCCCTGCCAGGGCTCGCCCGGGCTGAACGCCATCACCGCGCCGAGCATCGCACCGACGGGAAGCAGGCAGGCCGCGGCGACGTACGCTCGGACCGTGAACGCGAAGCGCGGCGCGAGCGCGGCCCGGATCTGCGCGCCGAGCGCGGCGGCGTACCAGAGGAGCGCCGCGGAGACCGCCAGCGCACCGAGCACCACCAGCCACGGCCATCCCGGCAGCATTCCGGCGATCGTCGCCACCACCCCGGCGGTGAGCAGCCGCAGCCTCGCCAGCTGACGCGGGCGGGACTCCTCGCCCAGGCGGGTCTTCAGCAGCGCCTCGGCGAAGTGCTGCCCCCAGACCATGATCGAGGTGGTGATCAGGCCCAGCGTGACCATGTGGACCATCAGCCAGCGAGCCTGCGGCAGCCATTGGTGCACCAGGACCACCACGACCAGCGCGAGCATCCAGCCCATCACGGGGCGGGCGGCACGCCGGTGCCAGGCACCGCGCCCGGTGGCGGGGGAGCGCCTGGAGGGACGAGGGTCAGGAGCGGGGGAGGACGGCTCGGAGGATGACGGCCCGGGAGCCGACGGGACAGGGGAGGACGGCACGGTGCAGGACCACCTCAGGCGTGATCCCGGTCCGGGCGGCGGGCGACCGGTCGGGGACGGGCAGGGACCGTTCCAGACTAGGACGGGCCGACGACGCCCTGTCAGGCCATGGTCCCGACGTCACGGCACAGCGCTCGGCCGCTCGGGCCACCGCGTCACGGTCTCGTCGTCACGTGTCCCGGGCGGGGCGGACCGATGCTCACTCGGGAGCGGTGCGCGCAGCGCTCGACGCGTGCTCAGCGGTCGCGGGGATCCTCGGCCTGGTCGAGCCGCTCCCTGCTGCGCTTCCACTGCGCGTACAGGCCCGCCCCGAAGCTCACCACCACGATCAGCCCCACGGCGATCAACACGGTGGTGAAGGGGATCGGGATCCCGGCGGCGGCGAGCACCGCCCAGATCACCACCAGCGAGAGTCCGATCAGCAGGGCGTCGCGCAGGGCGCGCATGATGCGCGGGAAGATGTTCGCGCGCTCGACGTGCCGGCTCGCGACGGCGTAGTACGCGGCGGCCTCGCGACGCAGCTCCTCGCCGGAGGGGCGGGGGCGCTGAGCGGTGCGGGTCCCGCCGTCCCGGTCCGCGGAGCGGCGCCGGCCCTCCGGATCGGCGGAGCGGCGCCGGCCCTCCGGATCGGCGGAGCGATGCTCGTCCTCCCGCTCCCCACGGGCTTCCCGGTCCCGATCGACGTCGCGCTCGCGGTACGCGTCGCGCTCGTCGGCTCCGGTCGACGCACGGCGTCCGTCCTCGCGCCAGCCCTCGTCGACCGCGCGCCCGGCGGCGCGTGCATAGCCGCCGGCACGGTCGCCGGCCCGCCGGGCGGCGTCCTTCGCGGCAGGGGCCTGCTTGCGGGCGGTGTTCCGCGCCGCCTTCACGTAGGTCTTCCAGTCGGCCATGGCTCTCCTCGCCTCAGCGGTGCCAGTCGCCGCGGTCCCGCGGGTCCAGGTGCTCGATGCGCCGGTCGTCCCGGGGGCGCCGGTCGTCCTCGCGGAAGCGGATGTCCCCGCCGCCGCGGGGCTCCCGCTGCGGGCGCGGGTTCCGGGCGCGGCGCTCGTAGTAGTACGACAGGCCGACGTTCAGCGCGAGGGTGATGCCCACGGACAGCACGAAGCCGCCCAGGGTCGAGCGCATGCCCAGCAGGCGCAGCACGATGAACAGCACCCCGATGGCGACGATGCTGAATCCGAGGTGGTCTCGCACGCGCTGGACGAGGCTGCGGGAACGGCGGCTCATCGTCCCATCGTAGACGCGGCGCCTGGACGCGAGCCGGACGGTATGAGAGTCCCGCCACAGTCCTCTCCCTGCCATGGCCCGTGACCGCCTGAGCCTGCGGACGCGTTACCCTGGCGGTGTTCCCAGGGGTGGCATCGAGGCCAGTGCGGCCTGCCGCCCACTGCCGACATCGAGAGGAAAAGCACCCCGTGGACCTGTATGAGTACCAGGCCCGCGATCTCTTCGAGAAGCACGGCGTGCCCGTGCTCGGAGGAGTCGTCGCGGAGGACCCCGCAGCCGCCAAGGCCGGCGCAGAGAAGCTCGGCACCCCGGTCGTCGTCGTCAAGGCCCAGGTGAAGACCGGTGGCCGTGGCAAGGCCGGCGGAGTGAAGGTCGCCAAGTCCCCCGAGGAGGCGGAGCAGAAGGCCTCCGAGATCCTCGGCATGGACATCAAGGGCCACACCGTGCACCGCGTGATGATCGCGGCCGGTGCGGACATCGCCGAGGAGTACTACTTCTCGCTCCTGCTGGACCGCGCCAACCGCAACTACCTGGCCATGTGCTCGGTCGAGGGCGGCATGGAGATCGAGCAGCTCGCCGTCGAGCGGCCCGAGGCCCTCGCCCGCGTGGCCGTCGACCCCAACGTCGGGATCGACGAGGCCAAGGCGAAGGAGATCGTCGAGGCCGCGAAGTTCGACGCCGAGACCGGCGCGAAGGTCGCCCCCGTGCTGCAGAAGCTGTGGGACGTCTACCGCGAGGAGGACGCGACCCTCGTCGAGGTCAACCCGCTGGTCAAGACCGGCGCCGGCGACATCGTCGCGCTGGACGGCAAGATCACCCTGGACGACAACGCCGGGTTCCGCCACGAGGCCCACGCCGAGCTCGTCGACGTCACCTCCGAGGACCCGCTGGAGACCAAGGCGAAGGCCCTGGACCTCAACTACGTCAAGCTCGACGGCGAGGTCGGCATCATCGGCAACGGCGCGGGGCTGGTCATGTCCACCCTCGACGTGGTCGCCTACGCCGGCGAGAAGCACGGTGTCAAGCCCGCGAACTTCCTGGACATCGGCGGCGGCGCGAGCGCCGAGGTCATGGCCAACGGCCTCGACGTGATCCTCGGCGACGAGCAGGTCTCGGCCGTGTTCGTCAACGTCTTCGGCGGCATCACCGCGTGCGACGCGGTCGCCAACGGCATCGTCGGCGCCCTGAAGAAGCTCGGCGACGCGGCGACCAAGCCGCTCGTCGTCCGCCTCGACGGCAACAACGTCGAGGAGGGTCGCAAGATCCTCGCGGACTTCGCCCACCCCCTCGTCACCCAGGCCGACACCATGGACGGCGGCGCCGCGAAGGTCGCCGAGGCCGCCGCCGCAGGAAAGTGAGCAGCACCCGACATGTCTATCTTCCTTGATGAGAACAGCAAGGTCATCGTCCAGGGCATGACGGGCTCGGAGGGCATGAAGCACTCCCAGCGCATGCTCGACTCCGGCACGAACATCGTCGGCGGCGTGAACCCGCGCAAGGCCGGCCAGTCCGTGTCCTTCGAGGGCGGCGCCGAGGTGCCCGTCTTCGGCACCGTGGCGGAGGCCATGGAGGCCACCGGCGCGAACGTCTCGGTGGTCTTCGTGCCGCCGAAGTTCGCCAAGTCCGCCGCGATCGAGGCGATCGACGCCGAGATCCCGCTCCTGGTGATCATCACCGAGGGCATCCCGGTCAAGGACTCCGCCGAGTTCTTCAACTACTCGCAGACCAAGGGCACGACCCGCATCATCGGGCCGAACTGCCCGGGCCTGATCAGCCCCGGCAAGTCGAACGCGGGCATCACCCCCTCGAACATCACCGGTGCGGGCAAGCTGGGCCTGGTCTCCAAGTCCGGCACCCTGACCTACCAGATGATGTACGAGCTGGCCGACATCGGCTTCACCACCGCCATCGGCATCGGCGGCGACCCGGTCATCGGCACCACGCACATCGATGCGCTGAAGGCCTTCGAGGCCGACCCCGACACCGCCGGCATCGTCATGATCGGTGAGATCGGCGGCGACGCCGAGGAGCGCGCGGCCGAGTACATCAAGGCCAACGTCACCAAGCCGGTCGTCGGCTACGTCGCGGGCTTCACCGCCCCCGAGGGCAAGACGATGGGTCACGCCGGCGCGATCGTGTCCGGCTCCGCCGGCACCGCGCAGGCGAAGAAGGAGGCCCTCGAGGCCGCCGGTGTCAAGGTGGGCAAGACCCCCACCGAGACCGCCGATCTCATGCGCGAGATCATCAAGGGCCTCTCCTGACCGACGTGCTGCGAGGCACGAGCGGCAGGAGATCAGGCGGACGGCTCGCCTGATCCCTCCCGCCCAACGCGAGGCCGACGTGCCCCGGACCCGCACGGGTCCGGGGCACGTCGTCGTCCCGGGGGAGCGGTGCGGCGCGAAGGAGAGCGGCTCAGCAGCAGCTGATCCGCTCCGGACCGCAGGAGCGGCACGCGGATCTCCTCCGGGCGGAGGAGGCGCCGTCGGGCAGACGCGGGGCAGGATCAGGGTATGACCGCTGCTGCCGCTCGACGACCCTCCTCCTCCGTTCGCGGACCCGGTGCGGATCGCGCTGTCCCTGCCGCTGATCCTGCGCCCCGCGGCCGGCCCGCCCCCGCGGACCGCCCCGTCGTCGTCGGCATCCTGCTGGCGCTGTTCGTCCTCTCGATCGCGGTGACGGCCTGGCGCCATCCCGACGGGGTGGTGGTCTCCCGGGATCCCGGCTACGCCCCGATGCCGGTCCTGCTCCTGCTCGTCCCGGCACTGGCCGCGATGGCGCTCACCGTGCAGCTGCCGCGGGGGCGCGGCGCGGCGGAGCTGAGCGTGCGGCGAGGTTCCGCCCTGCGCGCCGAGACGGCGGTGCTGCTGGGCCTGGTCCTCGCCTTCCCGCTGCTCGTGCCGCTGCTGCCCACGGGCGAGGACTACGTGCTGGTGAAGGCCGCGCTGTTCCTGCTGGTCCCGTCGGTCGTGCTCGCGCTGTCCGCCCGGCGCAGAGGCGCCTCGGTCATGATCCGACGACCCGAGGTCGGCGCGGCGGTGATCGCACTGCCCGCCCTCGTGCTGGGCGTGCTCTCGACCGTCGGCCCCTTCTCCTCGGGCGGTCCCGCGAGCTGGCCGCGCCTCGAGGTCCTGCTGATCGCGGCGACGGCGACCGCGATCACCGCCGGTCTCGGCGAGGAGCTCATCTACCGCCGCTTCCTGCAGACCCGCCTCGAGGCGCTGCTCGGCCCGTGGACCGGACTGCTGCTCGCCTCGCTGCTGTTCGGCCTCATGCACGTCCTCAGCCACGGGGGAGGGGCCTGGTGGGAGAGCGCCGCGCAGGTGATCGCGCTGCAGGGCACCACCGGGATCGCGCTGGGCCTGATGTGGCGGCGCTGGCGACGGCTGTGGGTGTGCGTCCTCGCGCACGTCCTGCTCAACGGCCTCGGGGTGCTGCTCCATCTCCTGGGGCTGCTGGGGTGAGGGCAGGGTGGGGAGCCGCGACCAGGGGATCCGTCGGTCCGGTCCGACGCCGTCCCCGCTCGGCCCGGGGCGAACGGGGCGTCCGACGTCGGCGCGCCCGATAAGCTGGACGTCGCTAGTCGCGCTGACCGAGGAGGGGCCTGTGTCCGGAGATCTCATCGACACCACCGAGATGTACCTGAAGACGGTGTTCGAGCTCCACGAGGCCGGCATCGCCCCGATGCGCGCCCGCATCGCCGAGCGGCTCGGGCACTCCGGACCCACCGTCTCCCAGACGGTCGCCCGGATGGAGCGCGACGGGCTGCTCCACCTCGACGGCCAGCGGCGCATCCGCCTCACCGCCGAGGGCACCGAGGTGGCAACCGACGTCATGCGCAAGCACCGCCTCGCTGAACGGCACCTGCTGGACGTGATCGGGCTGGACTACGCCCACGTCCACGAGGAGGCCTGCCGCTGGGAGCACGTGATGAGCCTCGAGGTCGAGAAGCGCCTCGCCCGCCAGATCACCCCGCCCTACGTCGACCCCTATGGGAACCCGATCCCCGGCCTCGCGGCCCTCGGGATCGAGGAGACCCGGGCCACGGACGAGGGTAAAGACGAGACCTCTGCGGTCCAGGAGCTGCGCGGCGCGGTCGAGGATGGCCAGAGCCGCGAGGTCCGCCTCGAGCGCATCGGCGAGCGGCTCCAGAGCGATGTCGACCTGCTCGGCGAACTCGCACGTCATGGCATCCTTCCCGGCGCACGGCTCGCAGTGGAGCGGGTGGGGGTGAGCGTCGTCGTCCGAGGCCCCGAGGGCGGGGAGGTGGCGCTCGGCGACCTCGACGCCGACCAGCTCCACGTGACCCCGATCGCCGCCGGGTAAAGCCTCCGTCAAGCCCTTCCCCAGAAGCTTCCAGTCATCCTGACGAGGGCGCGACCAGCCCTTAGTCTCGAGGGCGTGTCGCGGCGCAGAGGTCCGCGACATCCCTTCCGGAAGCCCCACCGCGCACCGGAGAACAGGGTGCGAGACGTGACCACGCGCGGGGGCTGAGCCCGGGGCTGGGAGCGATTCGTGTCGAACACCGTGCACCACACCCACCGCCGTGCTATGCGCACCGTCACCCCCGTCTCCCGCGCCGGGCGCGCGGGGGCCGGAGCGGCGATGGCCGCGGCGATGCTGTTCGGTGGCGCCGCCGCCGCGACCGCCGAGCCGCAGGCCGAGGCCCCCCGCGCCGACGCCGGC
>NZ_BCAK01000025.1:0-56796 GCF_001293905.1 Brachybacterium sp. SW0106-09 | reverse complement strand
ACCGATGCAGTGATCATCTGAAACCGCCATATAGGCGTACCGGCACGCCGTACGCCAGCAACTGACCATGCCTGTCGGCAGCGGGCGGCACGCGCCGTGCTCCTGGAACTCGCCGATGGTGGTCCCGTCCAGACCCGCCGCCCGGTCACAGCAGCCCTAGCTCCTCCTTCAGGGCGAGCATCCGGCCGGCGGACTCCCGCACCCGCTGCTCCTGCTCCTCGCCACGCCCGGCCCACTCCTCGATCGCGTCGACGAGCTCGCCGGTCAGTGACGGGTCGGCGGTGAGCACTGCGTCGCCGCCCGCCTCGAGCAGCCGGGTCGCGCGCTCGGCGACGGGGACGTCGGCGACGGCCTGCGCAGCGCCGATGTCGTCGGTGACCACGAGTCCCTCGAAGTCGAGTCCGCCGCGCAGCAGGTCCTGGATCGCGGCGGCGGAGAACATCGCCGGGACGTCCGGCTCGATCCGCGGGTAGATCGCGGAGGACATCATCACCAGCTGCGCGCCGGCGTCGATCCCGGCACGGAAGGACTCGAGGAACGGGTCCTCGGGCCCGGTGGTCGCATCCTCGATCCCCTCGGCGGAGAAGTCGGTGTTCTGCTCCACGCGGCCCAGGCCCGGGAAGTGCTTCAGCGTCGCGCCGATGCCCTGCTCGGACAGCGCCTCGACCGCGGTGGTCACGCAGTCGGCGACCTGCTCGGGATCGGTGCCGAAGCCGCGGTCCAGCCCGCCCACGGGCTCGTTCGCATCGCCGAGCTCCGGGTCGACGACGTCGGCGACGGGGGAGAGGGCCACGTGCAGCCCCCGCGCGGAGAGGTCCTCGCCGATGCTCGTGTACGCGTCTGCGACCGCCCGCGGGCCCTCGGCGCCGAGGGTCTCGGCCGAGGCCGTCTCCCGTGCCGCGTCGCCCCGCAGCATCCGCACCTGGCCGCCCTCCTGGTCCACGGCCAGCAGCGGCGGCAGCTCGGGGCGGGCGAGCGCGAGGGCGGAGTCGACGACGGCGTCGACCTGCTCGGCGCTCTCCCACACCTGCAGCAGGAAGATCCCTCCGGCGTGGTGCTCCTCGAACGTCGCGGGCGGGATCTCGGAGCCGGCGGCGATGCCGACGAGGACCAGCTGCCCGGCGATCTCGCGCGGCGAGAGACCCTCGAGCAGGCGCTCGGCGACGCTCGGCGGGGCGGTCGTCGTCGGCTCCTCGCCGTCGGACGGGTCGCGGTCGGACGGGGCGGTGCCGCCGTCACCGCCGTCGGAGGGGGCCGCGCCCCCGCCGTCGCTGCCCGGGGACGCGGGGTCCTCCTCAGGGGAGGTGCAGGCGGCGAGAGCGGCCGCGGGGGCGAGGGCGAGCAGGTGACGACGTCGCATCCCGCCAGTGTTCCATGCACGCAGCGGGCCCGTCGGACCGGGTCCCCGGGCCCGACGCTCGCCGTATCGTGTCCTCCATGAGCGACCAGATCCTCCCGCAGGACCATCCGCACGCCGCGCGGCTCGAGAACGGCACCGGCACCTCGCTGGCCGAGTGGACGGACCGGCTCGACGCGGCCGGCGGGCGCGACCTCGACCACACCGCGATCGCACGGATGCTGGTGCAGCGGTGGGAGGTCGAGGAGTGGTGGGCGCAGGGCGTCACCGTCGCCTACGAGCAGGTGATCGGGCGCCGCGTGGTGGGGCAGAGCTGCGACGGGGACTTCTCCGCCTCCGCCTCCCGCACCGTGCCCGGCACGCCGACGCAGGTGCGCGACCGCTGGGACGCGTTCATGACCGATGCCCGCCGCGACGGCCTCGGTCTCGAGGAGCCCTCGCTCAGCTACACCGCGACGTGGCGCTACTGGCGCGCGGCCGTCGCCGACGGCAGCCGCGTCTCGGTGAACATCACCGCGAAGGACGAGGGGCGCAGCACCCTCGGCATCGAGCACAAGGGCCTGGAGACGGCCGACGCGCGGACCGCCTGGAAGGACGCCTGGAAGGGCGTGCTCGGCGAGTTCACCGCGCTTCCCGCCACGACGAGCACCGGGCAGGGCGACCGGTGACGGACCCCGCCCCCACGACCGACCGGACCACGACCACGGAGATCCCCTCGATGACCGACAGCACCGATCAGGCCGAGCACACCGCGCAGCTCCCCGCCCCCGACGGCAGCACCGACCCGCACGCCTGGCTGGAGGACGTCACCGGCGAGGAGGCGCTGGACTGGGTGCGCGAGCGCAACGCCCGCGCCGAGTCCGCGCTGGAGAGCGTCCAGGACCCCGCCGATCCCGACGGCGCCCCGCTCGCGGAGACCCTGCAGGGGCAGATCCGGGAGATCCTCGACGCGAAGGACCGCATCCCCGGCGTCGTCAAGCGCGGCGAGCACCTCTACAACGTCTGGACCGACGCCGAGCACGAGCGCGGGCTGTGGCGACGCACCACGATGGAGTCCTACCGCACGGACGAGCCCGAGTGGGAGATCCTGCTGGACGTCGACGCGCTGAACGAGGCCGAGGGCGAGGACTGGGTGTGGCACGGCGCGCGCCTGCTCCGCCCCGCGGGCCTGGCCGACGGGGAGCCCTACCGCCGCGCCCTGGTCGCGCTCTCCCACGGCGGGTCCGACGCGGACGTCACGCGCGAGTTCGACCTCGAGACCCTCTCCTTCGTCCCCGAGTCCGAGGGCGGCTTCGTGCGTCCCGAGGCCAAGGGCTCGCTGTCCTGGATCGACGAGGACACCGTCTGGGCCTGCACCGACTTCGGCGAGGACACCATGACCAGCTCCGGCTATGCCCGTCAGGCCCGGATCTGGCGGCGCGGCACGGCGCTCGCCGACGCGGAGCTCGTCCACGAGATCCCCGCCTCGGACATGGCGGTCTTCGCCGCGCACGACCACACCCCCGGCTGGGAGCGGGACTGGATCGTCGAGGCGCACGCCTTCTACGATCAGACCGTGCACGTCGTGGACCGCTCCGAGGACCCGCCGGAGCTGACGAGGATCGAGGTGCCCCGCGACCTCGAGGCGACCGCCCACCGCGACCTGGGCATCTTCAGCCCGCGCAGCGACTGGCAGGTGGGGGAGGACGTCTACCCGGCCGGCTCCCTCGTCGTCGGCGACTTCGCCCGCTTCCAGGCGGGCGAGCCGGAGCTGCACATGCTCTTCGAGCCCACCGCCTCCACCTCCCTCGCGGGCATGACCATCACCCGCACCGCCGTGGTCCTCTCCATCCTCGAGGACGTCGTGCACCGCCTCGAGGTCCACACCCGCGACGAGCACGGGCAGTGGGTGCGCCGAGATCTGTACCCCGAGCTGCGCGGCTCGATCGGCGTCTCCGCGGTCGACGCCGACGAGAGCGACGAGATCTGGGTGACCGTCACCGACTTCATCGAGCCGACCGCCCTGCTGCTCGGGGACCTCGCCGAGGTCGCCGGCGGCGGTGAGCCGACGGACCTCGAGCCGGTGAAGTCCGCCCCGGCCCGCTTCGACGCCGAGGGGCTCGAGGTCACCCAGCACTTCGCCACCAGCGACGACGGCACGCGCATCCCGTACTTCGAGATCTCGCAGAGTCGGGGAGACCGGGCAGCGAACTCTCCACGACCCACCCTGCTGTACGGCTACGGCGGCTTCGAGATCTCCCTGACCCCGTCCTACCTCGGCGCGATCGGGAAGACCTGGCTCGAGCGGGGCGGCACCTACGTGCTCGCCAACATCCGCGGCGGCGGCGAGTACGGCCCCGCCTGGCACCAGGCGGCGCTGAAGGAGGAGCGCCACCGCGCCTACGAGGACTTCTCCTCGGTCGCGAAGGACCTCGTCGAGCGGGGCGTCACCGACCGCGAGCACCTCGCGGTGCGCGGCGGCTCCAACGGCGGCCTGCTCACCGGGAACATGCTCACCCAGTACCCGGAGCTGTTCGGCGCGGTGATCATCCAGGTGCCGCTGCTGGACATGAAGCGCTACAGCCACCTGCTCGCCGGAGCCTCGTGGATGGCGGAGTACGGCGACCCCGACACCGAGGACTGGGAGTTCGTGCGCACCTTCAGCCCGTACCACCTGCTCTCCGAGGAGCGGGCGGCGGACTACCCGCCCACCTTCGTGCTCACCTCCACGCGCGACGACCGCGTCCATCCCGGCCACGCCCGGAAGTTCACCGCGGCGCTCGAGTCGCTGGGCGCCGACGTGCGCTCCTGGGAGAACATCGAGGGCGGGCACGGCGGCGCGGCGAACAACGAGCAGGCGGCGCGGATGAACGCGCTGCTGTACACCTTCCTGTGGGACACGATCGGCGGCGGCTCGACGGGCGTCGCTTCGTCGGGCGCCGGTGCGACGGGTGACGACACATGAGACGCGCCGAGCCGCGACGGGACCGATGAGAGGACGGCGATGAGCGAGGAGCCCTGCACCTCCCGGACCCCCACGTCCGGGCTGCCGGCCCTGCCCCTGCCCCGGCGGATCGCGCCCTGGGCACGGCCGGTCGAGATCATCGAGCGCGCCACCCAGGACGAGCTGCTGCAGATCCGCAACGATCTCATGACCGTCTACCGCGAGGTGGAGGGGGAGGGGCCGGAGCTGTTCCCGTTGCGCTACGCCCGCGCGACCCCGCGCCGTCCCCGCCGGGTGCGGGGAGCGGACGGGAGCCCCCCGCCCGAGTCCCTGACCCCCGAGGTGCCGGTCCTGATCCTGCCCGACGGTCCCGCACGGGCCTCGGTGCTGCCCTATGACGTGCTGCGCCGCAGCCTCGCCGCGCGCGGGGTGGACGTGCTGATGATGGAGCATCGCGGCGTCGGCTTCTCCCGGCTGGATGCCGTCGGGGAGGACCTGCCCGCCCGGGCGATCACGCTGCGGGAGGTGGTGCGGGACGTGCTCGCCGTGCTCGACCGCGCCGGCGTCGAGCGGGCGGCGCTCGTCGGCACCGGCTACGGCGCCCAGCTCGCCCAGATCCTCGCGATCCTGCACCCGGAGCGGGTGCACTCCCTGGTGCTGGACTCCCCGCGCAGCGCCGCGACCGACGAGCTGGTCGCCCAGCGACGTCTGCGCGAGCTGTACTGGGACGGCGGCGAGGCGACCACCTCGTCCACCGCCGCCGTGCTGCGCCGCCTCGCCGCGGAGGGGAAGGTGGAGGCCTCCCGCGCCGGCCCCGTCGTGCTCGCCGTCCACGAGCACGGAGGACCGGCCGCGGTGCGCGATCTCGTGGACCTGCTCGCCGTCGGTCGCGGCTCCCTGACCTGGTCCAGCGTGCGGAAGGTGCTGAACCGGGCCTGGCTCGAGTCGACCCCGTTCGTGGTCGAGCACGACCTCGTGGCCCGTCTCGTGCACACGGAGCTCGGGTACGGGGCGTACGCCGACGGGGGACCGCTGGACCCGCTGCTGCTCACGGGCGAGGAGCGCCGGGCCGTGCCGCCCTTCGCGCGCGAGCCGATCGACCTGCACGCCCTCGCCCCCGCGATCACCGCCCCGACCCTGGTGATCTCGGGGAGCCAGGACCTGGTCAGCCCGACGCGGGTCGCCCGGGAGGTCGCCGGGCGGATCCCCGGCGCGCAGCTGCTGGAGATCCGCGGCGCGGGCCACTCGATGCTCGACACCCGCAGCCGCATCCTCCAGATCGCGGCGCGCTGGAGCGCCTGCGGGGTCGCGCACCGGCTGCCCGAGTACGCCGCGGAGCTCGCGGCGCTGCCGGTCTCCGCGACCGACCGGGCCCTCTCGCGGGGCCTGCAGATCGCGCTGGCGGCGGAGCGGCACTCGCCGTGGCGGCTCCGGCTCGAGTCCGCGCGGGCGGAGCGGGAGCGGCACCTGCTGGAGCGAGCGCAGGCGACCTCCCGAGGTCAGCGGGGCCGACGCACCGGCACCGTCCGTGAGGACCCGATCTGACGAGCACCGCCGGCCCGGCCTGACGAGACCTGACCACCCTGCCTTCCGGTGCGCGGCTCAGGCCCGGCAGGCCACCGTGAAGCCGCCCTCGTCGAACACCGCCCGGTACTCGGCACCCCACCTCTGCTGCGCCCAGACCGCGAGGTCATCGGGCGGCATCGAGTTCCAGGAGAACGCGTACCAGTCCCCGAGCACGCAGTCGGGGACGCGGTCGTTCGGGCCGTGCAGCCACTGCACGTCGTGGTCGGGCACGGCCTGGGCGAGGAGCGTGATGTCCGCCGCGAGGACCGCGTCGTCGGGCACCGCCTCGAGCGCGGCCTGCGCGGGCTCGGCCCGCCACGTCGGCTCCCACTGCTGCGGGCGCAGCACGTCCAGCACGGGCATCTGGGGGCCGAGCACCAGCGTGACCGCGGCGCACAGCGCGACCGCGGCGGTCCGCACCGGCCTGGGCGGCAGCGGCGCGTCGCGGCGCAGCCAGGCCGTGGCCCGTCCCGTGCGGCGGTCGCCGAGGGCGTCCAGCAGGGCCGCGAGTGCGATCGGCATGAGCACCGCGTTGTAGTGCCAGTACCAGTCCCAGTAGAACTCGACCGTCCCGGTGAAGCGCCATGCGAGGGTCGGCACCATCAGCCAGATCAGCGGCGAGCGGGCGCCGATCCCGCCGGCGAGCGCGAGGAGCATCAGCACGGTCAGCCACTTCACCGGCGGCCAGACCACCTCCAGCGGCGAGCCGAGGTTGTCGGTGTAGTCGTACTGCCCGGCGGTGTTCAGCGCCGGGAGGATCACGAAGGTCGCCAGCACGAACCATGCCGCGCCCCAGGAGGCGAGCAGCGCGCCGAGCGGGCGGTGCTGCCGGCCCCGCAGCGCGATCACGAGTCCGAGCATCGCGACGGTCAGCCCCAGATCCTCCTTGACCAGCACCAGCGGCGCGGCCCACAGCGACGCGGCGAGCACTCTGCCCCGCAGCAGGGCGGTCAGCGAGAAGGCCAGCAGGGGCACGGCGAGCGCGATCTCGTGGAACTGCACCGCCGCCGCGGACTGCAGCCCGAAGGAGAAGACGTAGGCGGCGCCCGCGACCGTGCCGAGGCCCACTCCGAGCCGGTCGATCGCGAGACGGGTCAGCGGGATCGCGGAGATCCCGAACAGCAGCGCCTGGGTCCACAGCAGCGCCTCGCCGCTGGGCCAGATCCACCACACCGGGGCCAGCAGCGCGAGCAGCGGATGGAAGTGGTCGCCCAGCAGGTTCACCGCATCGCCCTTGATCGGCACGATCGGAGCGCGCAGCTCCCCGTAGGCGCGGAGGAGCTGGGTGAAGATCCCCAGGTCCCAGGACTGCGCGACGAGGTTGCGGAACTGCTGGCTGCCCAGCAGACCGTAGGCGAGGGTGCCGGCGAGCGCGAGCAGCGCGGGCACCAGGAGGCGCAGGCGCGTCGGCTCGGCGGGCACGGGAGCTCGGCGCGCCCGGCGGGAGATCTCGGGTGCCTGGCTCACAGAGGAGAGGGTAGTCGCCGCGGACCGCACGTCGATCCCGCCCCGCGGGGCTCTAGACTCCGAGCATGATCTCGCTGACCAGGGCACGGATGCTCCGAGTCGTCGCCGGTGCCGGCGCCGTCGGGGCGCTGTCGCTCGTCGAGCCGCGCCGGCTGGGTCCGCTCGCGCACGGTGCCTACCGGGTGGGCGTCGCCGCGGCGACCGCCGCGCTCGTCGCGGACTCCTCCCGCTACGACCTGCCGGTGCTGGACCCGGTGCGCGACGGCGTCGTCGCCGGCGGTGTGACGCTGGGGCTGATGGACGTGGTCGAGAGCTTCGACGCCCGGATGGTCGACGCCCTGCGCGGGCTCGGGATGACCCGGCCCCGCCTCGCGCTCGCGGCGCTGGGTGCGGCGGGCACCGCGGCCGTGATCGCGCTGCCCCACCTGGGGGACCCCGATCGCAGCTGGTCCCTGCGCGAGGAGACCTTCGGGGAGCACGCCGGGGTGCCGCTGCCCTCCGAGGCGCGGGCACTGATCGCCGCGCTCCTGGCCGATGCCCCGGGCGCCCCGGCCCCGCCGGGGGCGGAGGCGCTGCGAGAGCAGCTCGAGACCGCACGGGTCCTCGACACCGGCGGGGTGGGCGCGGACCTGCAGCTCGTGGTGGAGGACCCGCGGCGCCTCGCGGTGCCGCGCCAGCAGCAGTGGCCGGTGCGCGGCGAGTTCCTCCGCGGCGGGATCCGCTACGAGCTCGAGCTCCAGATCGACGGGGGACGGCTCGGGATGCTCTCGGTGATGGTCCCCGACGAGGAGCCCCGGCTCGAGCACGCCCTCTCCCAGCTCGCCTCCCCGGCCTTCGTGCTGCCCGATCCGGACCGGATCGCGCTGCGCCGGGAGACCGAGGCGCCCTGAGCCGGGAGATCGGTCCGCCCCGGCGTCGGCGGACGGGCCCCTGAGCCGTACCCCTTGAACGACCTCGCGGCCGCCGCCGGCGCGGATCCGTGACCTGATCGGGACCCTCCCTCCCGCAATCCGGTCGTTCGACTCCCGGTGAGGGGAGTCACATGATCAAATGGTGAGCGGCGGTGCGCACCGGACATCCCGGGGCGACCCTTCGCGCGCGCACTGTCCTCCCTCTCTCCTCGAAGGACGGCGCCGATGCCTCTGCCCAGACCAGATCTTCCCAGACCCCGCGGCCTGCTCGCGGCCTCCGCCGGCACGGCGCTCGTCGCCGGCATGCTGGTGAGCGCCCCCGCGCTCGCCGACGGCGAGACCCCCGAGAAGCTCGCCACCGCCGCCGAGCTCGGCGTCGAGGTCCCCACGGCCGACGAGCTCCGCGCCGCGGGGGAGACCACCGTCCCCGGCCGCTGGCTGGTCGAGGTCGAGGGGCAGCCCACGCTCCGCGGCGGCTCGAAGGCGTCGGCGACCGCCGCGCAGGAGACCGTGGCCGAGCGCGCCGAGGACGCCGCGATCCCGCTCGAGGTCCAGGAGAGCTTCACCACCGGCTGGAACGGCATGTCCGTCGAGATGGACGACGCCGATGCGCAGAAGCTCAGCGAGGTCGAGGGCGTGCGGGCCGTGTACCCCGTGCTCGAGGTCGCCGCCCCCGAGCCGGCCGACGCGACGCCCTCGGACGTCTACGGCAACGCGATGACCGGCGTGGACCAGGTCCAGCAGGTCGACGGCCTCAGCGGCGAGGGAGTCACCGTCGCGGTGATCGACTCCGGCATCGACTACAACCATCCCGATCTCGGCGGCTCCGGCGTGGACGACGAGACGAAGGACTTCCCGAACGACCGCGTCGTCGGCGGCTACGACCTCGTCGGCGACGCCTACGACTCCCGCACCGGTGAGGCCCCCGTCCCCGACGAGTTCCCCGACGACTGCGGCGGCCACGGCTCCCACGTCGCCGGCATCATCGGCGCCGACGGCGAGGTCGTCGGCGTGGCCCCGAAGGTCGACCTGCTCTCCTACCGCGTGTTCGGCTGCGAGGGCTCCAGCGACACCGAGGTGATCCTCGAGGCGATGGAGCGGGCGATGGACGACGGCGCGGACGTGGTCAACATGTCCCTCGGCGCCTCCTTCATGACCTGGCAGGACTACCCGACCGCGCAGATGGTCGAGACGCTCGTCGACGACGACGTCACCGTGGTCATCTCCGCGGGCAACGAGGGGGCCGCGGGCCTGTTCTCGAGCGGCGCCCCGGGCGTGGCCGAGAGCGCGATCACCGTCGCCTCCGTCGACAACACCCACCGCTCCGCGCCCTTCGCGACCGCGGGCGGGGCCGACCGGCCCTACTCGGCCGCGACCGGCTCGCCGCAGCCGCCGACCTCCGGCGAGCTCGCCCTCGTTGCCGCCGGCGCTCCCGGCACCCCCGCCGCGCAGGCCTGTGACCCGGCGGCCGTGCCCGCCGCCGAGCCGGGCCAGGCCCTGCTCGTCGAGCGCGGCACCTGCGCGTTCCGCGAGAAGGCCGTCGCCGGCGAGCAGGCCGGCTACGACGCCGTGATCCTGTACGACAACGCCCCCGGCGTCGTGAACCCGACGGTCGAGGGTGATCCCGCGCTCACCGTCCCGGTCGTGATGCTCTCCCAGGCCGACGGCCTGGCCCTGCAGGAGGCGCTGGCGGCCGGCCCGGTCACCTGGGCCTGGCAGTCCGGTTCCACCACGGTCGAGAACGGGACCGGCGGTCTCGTCTCCGACTTCTCCTCCTACGGCCTGACCGCCGACCTCGACCTCAAGCCCGACGTCGCCGCGCCCGGAGGCTCGATCTGGTCGACGCTGCCGCTCGAGGGCGGCGGCCACGGCTCCATGTCCGGCACGTCGATGGCGGCGCCGCACGTCGCCGGCGCGGCCGCGCTGCTGCTGGAGGCGAAGCCCGACCTCGCCCCCGCGGACGTGAAGACCGCGATGATGAACACCGCCGACCAGCTCACCTGGTCGCTGCTGCCGGAGCAGGGCTATCTCGAGCCCGTCCACCGTCAGGGCGCGGGCATGCTGAACATGGTCGCCGCGGTGCACGCGACCTCGACCGTCACGACCCCGACGATCTCCCTCGGCGAGGGCGAGGCCGGGCCGAAGGACGTCACCCTGACGGTCACCAACGACTCCGCCGCCGAGAAGGTGTACGACGTCGGCTTCGAGAGCGGCGTCGCGACCGCGATCCCGACCAGCAACCCCGAGTTCTACACGGCCGAGGCGACCACCGGCACCTCCGCGGAGCAGGTGACCGTGCCCGCGCACGGCAGCGCGGAGGTCACCGTGACCCTCGGCGAGGACTTCGGGACGGACGGCCTCATCTACGGCGGCTGGATCACCCTGACCGGCGCCGATGACGACCTCGTGGTGCCCTTCGCCGGCCTCTCCGGCGACTACCAGGCCCTCACCGTCCTGGACGACCAGGGAATGGGCCTGCCCGGCCTCGGCGTCAGCGACGGCACCGGCAGCGTGCTGCTGGATCCCGAGGGCGGCCACACCTACACGATGGCCGACGGCGACGTGCCCTACCTCGCCTACGCCTTCGCGCTCCCGGCCGAGCGGCTCGAGATCTCGGCCTACCAGGTGCGGGCCAACGGGAAGCTCAAGGTCGTCAATCCCTCCATGGGCACGATCGACGCGACCGATCACCTGGGTCGTTCCCCCGAGCCCGAGCTGTTCGCCTGGGACGGCACCTTCTCGATGAAGAACCAGAAGTCCCGCAGCGTGAAGGACGGCGACTACGTCCTGGAGATGAAGGTCCTGAGGCCCCTCGGCGATCCGGAGAACCCGGAGCACTGGGAGACCTGGACCTCGCCGCAGTTCACGATCGACTACGCGAACCCGCGTCAGCCCGGGGCCCGCTGAGCCCGGCGAGACGCCACCTGAGGACGGGGCGGCGGCACCTCGATGGTGCCGCCGCCCCGTCCTCGTCGTCGTGCTCGCGCCAGGTCACTCCCCGGGCAGGTCCTCCGGCTCGAGCCGGGTGAAGCGGATCTCCCGCGCCTCGACCTCCCACAGGATCCCGATCGCTCCGCCGCCCAGCGGCTGGACGACCGAGTAGTCGAGGTTCCCGGGCTCGAACAGGCCCACCGGCTCCCAGGTCGCCCCGTCGTCGAGCGAGCGAGACAGGCTGCCGAGCCGCCGCGCGAAGGGATCGCGGCTGTTGGTGAACAGCAGCTCCTGCGCCCGCGGGTCCCCGGGCTGCGCCTCGGGGAAGCGCCGGGCGAGCTGGGCGTTGTTGCCCGGGTCGACGAGCTGCTCGTCGATCCCGCGGTCCTCCCAGGTCTCGCCGCCGTCGGAGGAGAGAGCGATGCGGCGGTGCCCGCCGCGCGCGTGATCGCGGGAGTTCAGCAGGATCCGCCCGTCGGAGAGCTCGACGATCGTGGTCTCGTCCATGTCCTCGCCCACGGGCTCGCCGCGATGCCAGCTCTCCCCGTGGTCGTCGGACCAGAGCACGAAGGAGCGCACGACTTCGCCGGACCCGTCGGCCGCGCTCTCGCTGTGGGCCGGGCCCTCTCCGTCGGCCGTGCCCTCTCCGTCGGCCGTGCCCTCGCCGTCTGTCGTGCCCGTGCCCGTGCCCTCGCCGGCGAGGAACCAGCCCGCGAACGGCTGGACCAGCCGTCCCGCACGGGGTCCCTGCCGCAGGCGCAGCCCCGTCCCGGAGGTGGGGAAGGCGGTGCGGATCAGGGCGGGCGGCGCGGCGACCGCGGTCACCGAGCGGTGGGTCCAGGTGCGGCCCCCGTCGGTGCTGGTGGAGACCGCGGAGCCCATCACGTCCCGGTCCGCGTCGTCCGTGCCGGCCGCGGCGTCCCACACCCCGCGATCCTTCGCATGGGTGTGGAAGACGTGCACCCGCCCGGCGGGCTCGTCGACGACGAAGCTCGGATCGCAGTACCAGTGACGGCCCGCACGGTCCGCCTCCCGCAGGGTCTCGAACCCCTCCCAGGTGAGGCCTCCGTCGAGGGAGCGGCGCTGGACCAGGCCCGTCGGGTCGGGGACGTCCTGGCCGGTCTCGCGGCCGTCGAAGGCGGCGAGCAGCTCGCCGCCGCCGAGATCGGCGAGGGCGACGATGCGGTACCGCGGCCACGGCCCCTCCCCGGCGCGGGCGAGGACCGTGGACGCACCGGTCAGCACCGGCAGCTCGGGCGTGGGGGAGGGGTCGTGGCCGAGGCGGATCATCGCGACAGGATCCAGTCCATGTCCAGGCGGGCGATCATGATCGTCTCCTGCTCGCCCTCGTAGGCGAGGAGGAACTCGTCCCGGCCCACGGGGATGATCACCGAGTACTGGCAGGCGCCGGGCGCGAAGACCCGCTTGCGCTCCCAGGACGCGCCGTCGTCGGTGGAGATCTCCACGGTCCCGTTCACGCGGTCGTTCGGGACGTGGTCGGCGTGTGAGAACAGCAGCACCTTCGCCTTCGCGGAGCCCTGCGGCGCGTCCGGGTAGGCGCGGGAGAGCTGGGCGTTGTTGCCCGGGTCCACGAGCGAGGGATCGCGGTGGAGGTCCTCCCAGGTCTCACCGCCGTCATGGCTGAGCGCCACCCAGCGCCGGCCGGTGCGCACGTTCTCGCGGGAGTTCATCATCAGGGTGCCGTCGGAGAGCTCGGCGACCTTGTTCTCGTCCATCTGCGTGCCGACCCGGGTGCCCATCTGCCAGGTCTCGCCGTGGTCGTCGGAGAACAGCGAGTAGGCGGAGACGTCCTGCCCGCCGGCGTCGTTGCGGAAGAAGCCCGCGTACTGCTGGACCAGGCGGCCCCTGTGCGCGCCGTAGCGCAGCTGGATGCCGGCGCCCGAGGAGGCGAACATGGCGCGGCAGTCCTCGGGCTTGGCGACCTCGGTGACCGAGCGGTGCTCCCACGTGAGCCCCGAGTCGTGGCTCACCGAGAGGTTCGCGCTGGTGACCATGCGGTCCTCGTCGTCGTTGCCGTACTCGCCGTTCCAGATGCCTGCGTCCTTCGAGTACACGCAGAACAGGAAGATCGTGCCGGTCTCGACGTCGACCACGTAGGAGGGGTCGGAGTAGCCGGTCTTCTCGCCGGGGACGGTGGACTCGTTCCCGGCGCGGACCACCTCGGGCTCGCCCCAGGTGCGGCCGCCGTCGGTGGAGCGGCGCTGCCAGATCGAGTTCGGGGCGGGGGCGTCGCCGTGCACGGGCCGCTTGTCGAAGGCGGCGAGCAGGTCGCCGTTCGGGGCGACGGCGAGGGCGGGGATGCGGAAGTTCGCCACCCCCCAGTCGCCGGGGGCGGCGAGGACCTGCTCCTCGTAGCTGCCCTGGCGGCGGCCGCGGTCCTTCACCGGGGGGAGGGCGGCGCCGGCCGGCGCCGCGGAGGCGCCTGCGGCTCCGGTGCCGAGGGCGGCGAGCGCGGCGGCGGTGCCGAGCATCCCGCGTCGGGTCATGCGTGCATCCATCGGGTGTTCTCCTTCGTGTGGTCCTGCCGACGGCAGGGACAGGGGTCCTTCAGGACTCGCCCCCATGTCAGGGGGCGAGGGCATCGGCCACGTCCCCGACGAGCACGGGGGCGTGGAGGTCACCGGCGTTCGACTGGTGACCGAGCAGGCGCACCGGCGCGCCGCCGTCCTGCGTGAGCCGCAGGTCGGACAGGGCGCAGCCGGTGAGGTACCAGACGCTCGCGGGCAGATCTCGCGCGGTGACGTCGGTGTACCAGAGCGTGTTGGCGCTGAAGGTCGGGGGCAGCACGCCCTCGATCATCACGCCGGGTCCCGGATCGCGGAGGGTGCCGCCGATCTCGAGCTCGAGATGTCGGGTCCAGCGCCGAGGGGTCTCGCCGTCGGAATGGTTCATCGTGCAGCCCGTGACGGCGCCGTGGCCCCAGCTGTCGCTCGCGCGCTCGCCGAAGGGGCTGGTCGCGCCGATCGAGTAGTACGCGCCATGGCAGCCGACGATCACGTTCCCCGACAGGGTCCAGTTGCCCGAGGAGTTCCAGACGGCGAGCCGGCACGCGGTGAACACGCTCGTGGTCAGCAGCGAGTACTCGCAGCGGTCCGCGGCGGAGAGCCCGATGCAGCAGGCCTCGAAGCGGCATCCGTGGACCTGCACCCCGTAGGAGAAGTAGTCGTCGGCCGGATCCCCGGTCGCGGCGATCCCGGCGCCCCGCCAGCCCAGCAGGTCGCAGTCCAGCACGCGCAGGTTCCGGGCACGGCGGGCCCGCAGCGCGGTGTGCGCGGCGTCGAACGGGACGTCGAGCGGGGGCGGCGTCCCGGCCTCCGGGGCGTAGCCCGGCTCTCCGTGCAGGCGCAGTCCGCGCAGCTTGACGTCCGAGGCGCCGTCGACCTCGAACAGGCCGTGTGCAGTGGAGGAGGCCGCCACGACAGCGCCGTTGCCCTCGATCAGCGTGCCCGTCGGGAGCCTGACCGGAGCCTCGAGCACGTACCGGGCCTCGGGCGCGAGCTGGACCCGCAGGGTGCGGGCGAGCACCGCGGCCCAATCGTCCTCTGGGCGCAGCACCGGCAGGCCGCGTGCGGGCGGGGCGGCGTCGGCGGCCGGGGAGGGCAGCGCCGCAGCGGCGAGACCGAGTCCGGCCGCACCGAGCCCGGCGAGCACCGCACCGCGGGGCAGGGCGGGGCCGGGCTCATGGGGGCGGTGGCTGTTCGGCATGGGGCTCCGATCGACGATGATCAGCAGGGGACGGCGCGGCGTGCGGGATCAGGCCTCGGTGACGGCCTCGCGGAACCAGCGGGTGATGCTGGTGGGATGGGTGATGGCGGTGCCGACGACGACGGCTCGCGCACCGGCGCTCTTCGCGGCGGCGGCCTGCTCGAGGGTGTGCACGCGGCCCTCGGCCACGAGCAGCGAGGTCTCGGGCAGGGTGCCCGCGAGCTCGCCGAGCAGGGCGAGGTCGGGGCCGGCGGTCCTCTCGCGGGCGGGCGTGTATCCGGCGAGGGTGGTGCCGATGATCTCGATGCCGAGCTCCGCGGCGCGGCGGGCGGAGTCGGCGCTGTCGCAGTCGGCCATCAGCGGGATGTCGCTGCGGGCGCGGATCGCCTCGACGGTCTCGGCGAGGCTGCGGCCGTCGGGGCGGGTCCGGTCCGTGGCGTCCAGGGCGAGGATGTCGGCGCCCGCGTCGATCACGGCGAGGGCGTGATCGAGGGTGGGGGTGATGAACACGCCCTCCTCGCCGTCCTTCCAGATCCCGATCACGGGCACGTCTACGGCGGCCCTGACCTGGCGGATGTCCGCGAGCCCCTGGGCGCGGACGGCGGAGGCGCCGCCCTGGGTCACGGCCGCGGCGACCTGCGCCATGGTGCCCGGATCGCGCATGGGCTCGCCGGGATAGGCCTGGCAGGAGACGATCAGGGTGCCCTCGAGCGCGGCGACGAGCGGCGGGAGCGGGGAGGTCATGAGGGGGTCCTTCCGGGGTGGGCGGTCTCGAGAGCGCGGACGGCGGCGCCGAGCAGGGCGGCGTGCGAGCCGGCGCTCGCGGGCAGCACGGGGGTCAGGGTGACGACGTCCATCGCCTCCTCGGCGATCCCCGCGTCCAGCGCCTCCCGCCAGGCGGGCACGTCCGCCTCGGCGACCCCGCCGGTGAGGGCGACGACGTCGGGGTCCAGGACGTTCAGCAGCGCGCCGAGCACCCGGCCGGTCGCGCGCCCGGCGCGGCGGTAGGCCTCGAGCGCGGCGCGGTCGCCGCGGGCGGCCGCGGCGGCGAGCTCCCGACCGTCCCGGGGCATGGCCGACGGGGTCGACGTGGGGGCGGGTGCACCGCCGGCGTCGGCCGCACCCAGCCGTTCTGCGAGGCGCACGATCCCCGGGCCGGAGGCGAGGCCCTCGAGATGCCCGGTGCGGCCGCAGGGGCAGGGCACGCCCTCCGCCCCCGGCACGGGGACATGGCCGACGTGCCCGGCGGCGCCGTGCGCGCCGACCACGGCCCGTCCGCCCTGCACCTGGCAGCCGCCGATCCCGGTGCCGACGGCCATCAGGAGCAGCGAGTCTCGTCCCCTGCCGGCCCCGAAGCGCGCCTCGCCGATCCCGTGCGCGTGCACGTCGTTGAGCACCGCGACCGGCACGCCGAACCGCTCCGCGAAGGGCGCGGACACGTCCGTGCCGGCCCAGCCGGTCAGGGAGTCGGTGGCGTGGGTGATGCGGCCGCGCGCCGTGTCCACGACCCCGGCCGTGGAGATCCCGACCGCGGCCACCGGGACGCCGTCGCGCACGCGCCCGGCGAGGTCGAGCGCCGCGCCGAGGATCGCCTCCGCGCCCTCGGCCGCAGGCGTCGGCACCTCCGCGACCCGCTCGAGCCGCGGCGACTGCGCGGCACTGTCGGCATCGCCCGTGCCCGCGCCGGACGCGTCGGCCGCGTGGCCCCCGGCCGCGGGCCCGCCGTCCTCGATGCCGTGGACGAGGGCGGCACGGATCTTCGTGCCGCCCAGGTCGAGGGCGAGCACCGGATCAGGCACCGGCGCCCGCTCCGTCCAGCAGGCCTGCGGCGGCGAGGATCTCGCGGATGCGGTCCACCGCCTCGCCCTCGATCGGCGTCATCGGGGTGGCCATGGTGTTGGTCGAGAAGACGCCCAGCTCGCGCAGCGCCGTCTTGAACGCGCCTACCCCCGCGGCCGGCCCCACCTTGTCGGTGGGCTGGAAGACGATCTCGAACAGCTGCGCCAGCCGGTCCTGCTCGGCGCGCACCTGCTCCCAGTCGCCGGCCTGTGCGGCCCGGTGCATGCGCACGTAGCCGGCCGGGTCCACGTTGCCGAGCCCCGGCACGGAGCCGTCGGCCCCGGCGAGATAGGCGCCGTCGACGACGACCTCGTGGCCGGTCAGCAGCGCGAGCGGGGAGCCCGCGGCACGATTGGCCGCCGCCAGGCGGCGGAAGGAGACGTCGTCGGCGCTGGAGTCCTTCACCCCGGTGATCACGCCGTCCTGGCCGAGCCGCAGCATCTGGGCGGGGGAGAGCTTGGTGTGCACGCAGACGGGGATGTCGTAGGCCCACAGCGGCCGCTCGGTCGCCGCGGCGACGGCGCGGAAGTGCCGCTCGATCTCCTCGGGGCCGGTCACCGCGTAGAACGGGGCGGTGGCCACGTAGCCGGCGAGGTCGAAGCGCTCCGCCGCGCGGACGTGCTGGATGACCCGGTCGGTCTGCATGTCGATCACGCCCGCGATCACGGGGACCTGCCCGGCGACGGTGCCGGTGACGGCCTCGAGGACCGCCTCGCGGCGCGCGTCGTCCCAGAAGGCGACCTCGCCGGAGGAGCCGAGGGCGAAGATGCCGTCGACCCCGCCCTCGAGCAGACGGCCGACGAGCCGCTCGAGCGAGGGCAGGTCGATCTCGCCCTCGGCGGTCAGGGGGGTCAGCAGCGGGGGGACGACGCCGGTCAGGGCGTGGGAGGCGGTGGTCATGGAGGGTCTCCTGGATGCGTCGGGGGTGCGTGCGGTGCGGTGGCTCAGAGCAGCGAGGGCGCTGCGGCGAGCAGGCTGCGGGTGTACTCGTCCCGCGCCTCGGTGAAGATGCGGTCGGTGGTGTCGTGCTCGACGACCCTTCCGCCGTTCATGACGATGATCGAGTCGGAGATGAAGCGGACCGTGCTCATGTCGTGGGAGATGAACACCAGGCCCAGTCCCAGCTCCCGCTTCAGATCGGTGAGCAGGTTCAGCACCTGGGCGCGGACGGACACGTCCAGTGCGCTGGTCGGCTCGTCCGCGACGATGATCTCCGGCTCCAGCGCGAGGGCGCGGGCGATCGCGACGCGCTGGCGCTGGCCGCCCGAGAGCTGCCGGGGCAGCACCTCGAGCGCCGACTGGGGCAGGCCCACCAGGTGCAGCAGCTCCCGCACCCGCGACAGGCGCGAGGCGTCGTCGCCGATGCCGTGCACCCGCAGCGGGTCCACGAGCGTCTCCCGCACCGGCAGGCGCGGGTTCAGCGCGGTCGAGGGGTCCTGGAAGACGACCGACACCTTCCGTCCCAGCTCCCGACGAGCGGCCCGGCCGTGCCGCAGCGGCGTCCCGTCGAAGAGGACCTCGCCCTCGGTGACAGGCTGCAGGCCGGTCATCACCCGGGCGAGCGTGGACTTGCCGGAGCCGGACTCGCCGACGATGCCGAGCACCTCGCCGCGGCGGACGGAGACGCTGACCCCGTCGACCGCGCGCAGGGTGTCCGGGCGGAGGATGCCGCCGGAGCGGAGGCGGTGCACGACGTGCACGTCGCGCAGCTCGATCGTCGGCGTCGCCCGGCGGGGGTCGCCGGCCCGGTCCGCGGCGTGGCTGGCGTCGGTCATCGCGATGCTCCTTCGAGGGGGCCGGGCAGCTCGCCCGTCGTGGACACGAGATGGTCGTCGGCCCCGGTGGCGACCAGGCGGGGCCGGGTCGTCGGATCGGCCGACGGGTCCAGCGAGCGCGGGGCGAAGCGGTCGCCGGGGGCGAAGTCGCGCGGCGAGGGCACCGTGCCCTGGACCTGGTGGAGCCGGGCGGCACCCGCCTCGATCGACAGCACCGAGCCGAGCAGCCCGCGGGTGTACTCGTGACGGGGATCGACGAGGATCTGGCGGTTGCTGCCCTGCTCCATGACCTGGCCCGCGTACATGACGGTGACGCGGTCGGCGAGCTGGGAGACCAGTGCCAGGTCGTGGCTGACGAACACCATCGCGAAGCCGAGCTCGTACTTCAGCCGGTTCAGCAGGTCCACGACCTGCTTCTGCACGGTGACGTCGAGAGCAGTGGTCGGCTCGTCGGCGATCACGAGCTTCGGGTCGCGCGTCAGGGCCATCGCGATGAGCACGCGCTGGCGCTGGCCGCCGGAGAGCTCGTGCGGGTAGGAGTTCAGCATCCGCTGGGGCTCCAGACCCACCAGCTCCAGCAGCTCCTCGGCGCTGCGGGTGCCGCCGCGCCGGGTCAGCTGCGCCATCTGGGAGCGGATCAGCATCGAGGGGTTCAGCGAGCTCAGCGCGTCCTGGTAGATCATCGCGATCTCGTGGCCGCGCAGGGCGTTGACCTGCTTGGGGGCGAGGGAGAGGAGGTCCTGGCCGTTCAGCAGCACCTTCCCGCTGATCCGGGCGGTGCGGGGCAGCAGCCCCATGACCGCCAGGCTCGCCACGGACTTGCCGGAGCCGGACTCGCCGACCAGGCCCATGGTCTCCCCGGGCCGCACCTGGAAGGAGATGCCGTCGAGGATGTCCACCTGGCCGTGCGCCTCGGGGAAGGCGACGCGCAGGTCCTGCACCTCGAGCAGCGGTGGGATCCCCGGATCGATCGCCGGCCGCTCGGGACGGGCCAGCTCGGCGGTGCGCAGCGCGGCGAGGGACTCGTGCAGCAGGCGCCGGGTCGTCTCCTCGTCGGTCACCCCGAGCACGTCGGGCTCGTCGGCGCCATCGGCAGCAGGGGTCTGCTCGGCCTGCTCCTCGAGCGCCTTCTCGTCGGTCTCGACGTCGACCTTCACCTTTACGCGCGGGCTCGCCATCGCGTCGGTGAGGCCCTCGGAGAGGATGTTCAGCGCGAGGGTGGTCAGCAGGATCATCAGGCCCGGGAAGAAGGTGGGCCACCAGTAGCCGGACAGCAGCAGCTGCTTGCCGTCGGAGAGGATGTTGCCCCACGACGGGTTCGGCGGCTGCACGCCCGCGTTGATGAAGGACAGCGAGGCCTCGAGCACGATCGCGTCGGCCACCAGCACGGTGGCGAACACCATGATCGGGGCGATGCAGTTGCGGGCGACGTGCTTGGCGAGGATCCAGGCGGTGGAGGCGCCCATGACCTGCGAGGCGGCGACGTAGTCCTCGCCGAACTGGGCGAGCACGTTGGCGCGCACCACGCGGGCCAGCTGCGGCACGTAGAGGAACGCGATCGCGAAGATCAGCACCGGCAGCGAGTTGCCGAACACGGCCACGAACACGGCCGCGAGCGCGATGCCGGGAAAGGACATGACCACGTCGAGCACGCGCATGACGATCTCGGCCAGGAGCTTCGCGCCGGTCGCGGCGATCGAGCCGATCACCGCGGCGGCCACCAGCGCGGCACCGGTGGCGGCCAGGCCGATCAGCAGCGAGGAGCGGGCGCCGTGGGCGACGCGGGAGAAGATGTCCCGCCCGATCGCGTCGGTGCCCATCCAGTGCTCGCCGCCGGGCGGCTGCACCGGCGTGCCGGTGGTGAGCGGGCCGTGCGGGGCGATCAGCGGCGCGAAGACGGCCAGGATCGCGAGCAGGACGAGGAAGACCACCGCGAGGCGGGAGGCCCAGGGCAGGGCGTTGAAGGGGGCCAGCGGGCTGCCGCTGACGGACTGGAGGCGGGATCCGAGCTTCGGTCGCATGTCAGATGCTCCTGATCCGGGGGTTGACGACGACGTAGAGGAGGTCGACCAGGATGTTCACCACGATGAAGGCGATCGCGACGACGAGCGTCACGCCCTGGACGAGGAATACGTCGTTGCGGGTGACGCCGTCGAGGATGAGCTGTCCCATGGCCTGGATATTGAAGATGATCTCGATGATCACGGCGCCGCCCATGAGGTAGCCGACGCGCAGGCCCAGCACCGTGATCGGGGTGATCAGGGCGTTGCGCAGCACGTTGCGGGAGACGACGACGGGATAGGGGATGCCGGCGCCGACGGCGGTGCGCACGTAGTCGCGGTCCAGCTCCTCGACCATCGCGGTGCGGACCACGCGGGTGAGGGAGCCGGCCACGGGGATCGCCAGCGCGATCGCGGGCAGGGCGATGTTGCGCAGATAGGTGGCGGGGTCCTCGAAGAACCCGACCCAGCGGGTCACCAGGGCGGGGAAGATGCCCCAGCCGCCGGGGACCTCGCCGAGCCACTGGATCATCAGGATCGCGAGCCAGAACGACGGGGTGGCGAGAGCGGCGATCGTCAGCACGCGGATCACCTGGTCGACCCAGCGGTCGCGGAACAGGGCGGCAAGCACGCCGAGGACCGCGGAGAGCACGATCGCGATGGCGAGGCCGAGGAAGGTCAGCTGCAGCGTGATCGGGAAGGCGCTGGCGACCACCTCGGTGACGGGCACGTTTCCGCTGGTGGTGCCGAGGTCGCCGCGCAGCATCCCGCCGAGGAAGGTGAAGTAGCGCAGCCAGATCGGGTCGTTCAGGCCGTTGTTCTCCCGGTACAGCTCCAGCGCCTCGGGGGAGGCGGACTCCCCGAGCGCGAGCCGGGCGGGGTCCGACGGCGAGAACGACATGATGACGAAGACGAGCAGGGTGACGCCGAGGATCATCAGCGGCAGGGCGAGCAGTCGTCGCCCTATCAGGCGGACGAGTTGGGACACGCGGTCCTCCGTGGAAGAGCGAGGGGCAGGGGCGGCGGCCGGGCGTGATGCGGGGCCGCTGGTCGCGCCGGCGGCCGGGACGAGGGCCGGGCGCGGGACCGACGGGGGAGCGGCCGCCGGGGTCGACGAGCGGGTCGTCGGCCCCGGCGGCGGGGCTCAGGGACGGGTCACGGGGCCTTCGTCGAGGCGACGTCGACGAAGCTCAGACCGGTCAGGGAGATCGGCTCGAAGCCGACCAGCGAGGTGCCGTCCCAGGCCGTCGGGGCCTTGCGGTGGAAGAGCGGGTACAGCGGGACCTCCTCGGAGAGCAGGTCGAACAGCTCGCCCCAGGTGGCCTCCTGAGCCGCGGTGTCCGTGGTCTCCAGGCCCTCGGCCAGCAGCGACTGGACCTCCTCGTAGGACTCCTGGCCCTTCCAGTGCATGCGGGTGTCGGTCCAGACGTCGCCGCCGTACCACCAGCGCATGAGCAGGTCGGGATCGTTGCCGAAGACGGAGGGGTCGCCGGGGGCGATGACCACGTCGTAGGCGTCGGGCCTCCCGTCGATCGTGGTGTACACGTCGGCGGACTGCTTCTGCTCGAAGGCGACCTCGACGCCGGCCGCGGCGAGGGACTCCTGGATGATCGGGGTGCACTGGGCGACCCAGTCGTGGTCGGTGCACAGCATCCGGAAGGAGGTCAGGCCCGTCTCGGCGAAGAGGGACTTCGCCTTCTCGGCGTCGAGCGAGTAGACGGTCGAGGCCTCCTTGTAGTTAGGGTGCTCCTTCTGCACGAAGCAGCTCGCCGCCTCGGCCTGACCGGACAGGCCCGTCTCGATGACCTTGTCCATGTCGATCGCGTAGAGGAAGGCCTGGCGGTTCTTCACGTCGTGGAAGGGGTTGTCCTCGCTGTTGTTGAACATCGCGAAGAGCAGACCGAAGCCGCCGACGGACTCGACCTCGCCGGTCGCCTTCAGCTGGTCGATCGAGAGATAGGGGACCGAGTCGATGGCCTGCACGGTCTGCGACTGCAGCGCATTGGTGCGGGTGGACGGGTCGGGGATGACCTGCCAGCTCATCGTCTTCGCCTTGGCGGGCATCGGCCCGGTGTAGTCGTCGAAGCGCTCGAACTCGACGATCTTCGAGGCCGCGGAGTTGTCGGTCATCTTCCACGGGCCCGAGCCGACGGGGTTCGAGTCGAAGGCGCCGGGGTCCGCCTCGACGGCGGCCTTCGGGACGATCTTCACCGTCGAGAGGCGCTCGGCGAGCACGGCGGTGGGGTGGGCGAGCGTGAAGGTGACGGTGGTGTCGTCCTTCTTCTCGACCGACTCGACGAAGGGGATGAACTGCGCGTACAGCGAGGCGTTCGCCGGGTCCTGGACGCGCTCGAAGGAGAACACGACGTCCTCGGGGGTGACGGGGGTGCCGTCGTGGAAGACGGCGCCCTCGCGCAGTGCGATGTCGACGCTGGTCCCGTCGGTCGCGGGGACCTCGGTGGCGAGCGCCGCATAGACCTCGCGAGTCACGGGGTGCAGCTCGGTGAGGCCCTCGAGGGTGTGCCAGTTGACCGCGACGGTGAGCGCCGCCGAGGTGGTCATCGGGTCGTAGCCGTTGGTGCCGAGCTCGTAGCTGATCGCGGCGTCGATGTGGCCGTCGGGGTTCGCCTCGCCGGCGGGCGCGCCGCCCGCGTCGGAGGAGCCGCCGGAGCCGCCGTCGCGCGGGGCGCAGGCGCCGATCCCGGCGACGATGCCGGCGGCGCCGGCGAGGGCGGCGGTGCCGCGGAGGAAGCCGCGTCGGCCGAGACGGCCGGAGGGGTTGGTGATCACCGTTGATGCATCCCTTCTGTGGGTGTCCCCGGGGCCTGTGGCGCCGGGGGTCGAGCGGAGCCCGTCCTCGCGAGTCGACGGAACTCTCGCCGCCCTGCGAAGATCAGACGTATGATGTCTGATGACTGGGAAGAGTACATCACAGTCGGCGCGGTCGCCACCACCCGGTGAGGGGGCCGTGACCGAGCGGTGACCCGGTCCGGGTCCGTCCCTCGTGCGCCCCGAGCGTTCGGGGCGGAGGGCGGCCCCAGCAGGAGCAGCGCCCTCCGGCCCGGACCTCGGGAGGAACGGCTTTCGCAGGCAGACGTCAGAATGCAGGCATGATGGGGCACGGCCGTCGACGACGGCGGGCCCGGGGAGGAGGCGCATCGTGCGCAGCAAGGGGAGCGGTGTCACCGCCGTCGACCGCATCCAGGAGCTGATCCTGGAGGAGGGGCTCGCGCCCGGCGACCCGATGCCCACCGAGGCCGCGCTCTGCGAGCGGCTGGGGATCTCCCGCTCCTCGGTGCGCGAGGCGATGCGCACCCTCGCCTCCCTCGACATCGTCGAGGTGCGCCACGGCCACGGCACCTTCGTCGGCGCCCTCTCCCTCTCCCCGCTCGTGGACGGGCTGCTGTTCCGCACCCGGCTCGACGACCACGGCGACCTGCGCGCGCTGCGCGAGGTGGTCGAACTGCGGATCGCGCTGGACCTCGCGGTCGCCGAGCAGCTGGTGGAGATCTACCGCGGCACCGAGAACCCCGAACTGGAGGGTCACGTGGAGACCATGCGCGAGCTCGCCTCGGCGGGGGAGCCCTTCCCCGAGGCCGACGCCGCCTTCCACACCGTCCTGTTCTCACGTCTGCCCAACAGCCTCCTGCGACAGCTCGCCCAGGCGTTCTGGGAGGTGCACACCACCGCCGTGCCGCTGCTGGGGATCGCCCCGGCCCAGGACATCCTCGAGACCGTCGAGGCGCATCGTGCGATGCTCACCGCGCTCGAGGCGGGGGACGCGGCGGCATACCGCGAGGCCGTCCACCAGCACTACCGGCCGCTGGGCCGGGTGCTCGACGCCGCCGGGGAGGGCGAGGACGCTCCCCTCGGAGAGACCTGAGCGCCGTGGAGCCGGAGGACGTCCTCGCCCTGGTCCGTGCCCGCCCCTGGGCGGGCGCGCCGTGGGCCCGCGAGCTCGTCGACTCCTTCCCCGGCCGCCTCCGCGCGGCCCTGACGCGCTGGGAACTCCGGATGGTCCGGGCCTTCACCGACGGCGCGGAGCTGCCGGTGCTCGAGGTGCACGGTCGCGGCATCGGCCCCGCGGTGCTGAAGCTCGGCGGTCACGGCACGGATCACGACCAGCAGGTGCGGGTCCTCCGTGCGGCCGACGGGCGCGGCTACGTGCGCGTGCTCGACCATGCCGAGGAGATCGGCGCGACGCTCCTCGAGCGCCTCGGGGCGCCGCTGCACGCCACCGCCTCCGCGCCGGAGGCCGAGGTCGACACGCTCGCCGACCTGCTCCCGGCCACCTGGGACCTGCCGAGCGCGGTCGGCGAGCCGCACGCCCCGTCGCAGAAGGCGAGGTCGCTGCTCGCCCTCGTCGACGGCGCGCTCGAGGCGCCCGCGGACCGGCACCGCCCCGTGCTCGAGGCGGCCCGCCGACTCGCCGTCGCCCTGGTCGAGGACCCCTCGCCGCGCCAGGTCGTCCTGCACGGGGACCCGCATGCCGGCAATGCCCTGCGCCGGGGAGCCGAGCACGTGCTCATCGACCCCGACGGCTTCCTCGGCGAGCCCGAGTACGACGCGGGCGTCGCCCTGCGGGACCACCAGCAGCTCCTCGACGACCTGGAACGCCGCGAACCGGGGGCCGCGCGGCGACGCCATGCCGCGCTCGTCGCGCGGACGGCGCAGCGGCTCGCGCTCGATCCCGACCGGATCACGGCGTGGGCGCACCTCGAACGGGTCACCACCGGGATCCACCTGCGCAGCCTCGGCTGGGCGTCGGAGGGGGAGAGCTGGCTGCGGACGGCACGGCTCCTGCTGCTCTGAGCGCACTGCTCTCGGCGCACGGCCCTGGGCTGTCTGCCTTCCGTGCTCGGCTCTGGCCTCTCTGTCTTACGCGCTCAGCTCCGAGCGCTCTGCGACGCCTCAATTGCTGCTGCGCGACCTCTTCGCCCGGATCAGGTCCAGCACGATGCATCCGCTCACGATCGCCAGGCGCAGGGGCGGCGGCACCGTGGGGTCGAAGCCGAGCACGTATCGGCTGTGCCCGAGGAACCCCCGGCTGAGGCCTGCCCACTCCCGGGCCGCCCGCGCCGCGACGGCCTCGCCGTACCGGAACTCGTAGTCGAGCCCCAGCATGTCGCCGTGCAGCTCGAGCTCCGCCCCGTCGGCGAGGGTCATGCCCACCTTCGTCGAGAAGACGGAGAAGCGGCTGCGCAGCTCGGCGACCGGGGTGCCGTCGGGCGCGGAGAGCTCGAAGCGGTCGAAGCCGATCCCGCGCGGGTCCTCGACATGGAGCAGCGGTGTGCCGTCCGCATCGGCGACGTCGAGCGAGCGGGCGCCGGAGAAGAACCGGGCGACGCCGCTCCCGGTGGTGGTGACGTGACCCACGGCGCGCTCGCCGGCGGCGTCGAGGATGTCGAAGTCATTGGACATGAAGCCCGTGACCTGCTGCATCACCAGGGTGTCGTGGGCAAGGAGGGTCGAGGGTCGGGGGCTGTCGGCCGCAGAGTCCATGCCCGCACGGTAACAATCACGTGCCGCGCCGCCAGGGTGCCTCGACCGCACGGTCGCGCCCCTGCCGCGCGCTACCGTGGTCCCATGACCGCCTCCGACGACGCCTCGCAGCTCGCGGCGCTGGACATCTTCCTGCCGTCCCCGCCGCCCGACGCGGAGCGGCAGGAAGCCTTCCTCGATGAGGCCGCGGCGCTCGCCCTGGACGGCCAGCCGATCACGGTCTATCTGCAGGACGAGGACGCCTGGGCCTTCGAGGAGTGCGAGCCCGTCCGCGCGCTGATGGAGTCCGCGGGGGAGGCGGTGCTGCCGGTGACCCTGCTGGGTCTGGACATCGTGGTCAGCGGCACCTACCCGACCACCTCGCAGATGCAGCGCTTCGCGCGGGCAGGCGCGACGGAGCGGGCGAAGCCCTCGGCGGCCGCCGCGGCCTGCGGCCCGGGCGGTGCGGCCCCGCTCCCGCGCGAGGCCGGCGGCTTCGCGGCGCAGCTGATGGGCGCCGCACCCGCCGCACCCCGGCCGACGGGCGGTCCCGACATCGGCGGGCGGCGCAACCTCATGGGCGGCGACACCGGGGACGGCCTGCCCGGGCGCTGACGGCGCGGTCGGCCCTCGTCGGGCCGGCAACGCGTCGCCGTCGACCTCCGCGGCCCGTCGGCTCGCCGGGTTCTCGCCTCAGAGCGAGCAGGCGACCCCGTTGAACCCGTGGTTGCAGTAGCCGGTGGGGTTCTTCTCGAGGTACTGCTGGTGCTCGGGTTCCGCGGTGTAGTAGACGCCGTTTCCGGCCTCGGCCAGCGGCGCGAACTCGGTGGTGATCGCGCCGCGACCGGCGGAGTCCAGCGCCTCCTGGTAGCGGGTGGCTGAGTCGCGCACGATCTCGCCCTGCGCGTCCGTGGTCCAGTACACGGCGCTGCGGTACTCGGTGCCCACGTCGTTGCCCTGGCGGTTCGCGGTGGTCGGATCGTGCTGCTGCCAGAACTCGGTCAGCAGCGCCCGCAGCGTGTCCTCGCCGCCGGTGTAGATCACGCGCACGGCCTCGGCGTGGCCGGTCCGGGCGGAGAACACCTCTTCATAGGTGGGGTGGGGCGTGTGCCCGCCCGCGTAGCCGGCCGAGGTGGTGTGCACGCCCGGGATCTGCCAGGCGATCCGCTCGATGCCCCAGAAGCAGCCGCCGGCGAGGATCAGCTCCTCGGCGTCCTCGGGCCAGGGGTGCGGGTCACGGGGAGCGTCGGGCCCGAGCATGTCGGTGCCGAGCACGAGGTGTTCGCGCGCGAGCGGGTAGGGGTAGGCGTCGCGGCCGGGCAGGGCGTCCTCCGGCGCGACCATGTCCTTCTTGTGCGCGTACAGGAGATCCATCATCTGCCACATGGTCAGCACGGTAGCCCCGGTCGGCACCGAGCGGGAAGGGCGAGCGACGCCGGTCACGCCGGTTCCGCCGAGGGCGTGACGGTGGGCAGGCGACGTGGGGCTTCTCCCTCCGGTCTCACGGCTGTCCACATTCAGTCGGCATCGATGGAGCGTTGAGGGAACTCCCCGGTAGGGTCACAGTGACCTGCTGCACACCTGGAAGGCTTCCGCATGTCCCGACGACTCCTGGCCACCGTGGCCGCCACCGCCCTGACTGCCGGACTCGCCGCGTGCGGAGAGGGGGAGGGCGGCACCGTGACCACGCCGCCGCCGTCGATCGACACCGGCCAGGACGACGGCGCAAGCGACGCCGGCGGCGAGGAGCCGAGCGACGCAGGCGGCGCCGACGACGCGGGCAGCGGTGACGGATCGGCCGAGGCGGCGCCCGACATCCCCGCCCCCGACCCCGCAGACTTCCCCGGCATGGACGAGCAGACTCCCGAGGGGGCGGAGCAGGCGTTCAAATACTTCTGGGCTGTGGCGATGAGCGGTTACCAGGGGGCCGACGCAGCGGAACTGTCGCGGATGAGCGACCCGAACTGTGGGAACTGCACCGAGCTCCTCTCCGAGATCGACGACCTCCAGGAGAAGGAAGATGTGTGGTCGCGCGTCGACATCTCGGATGTCTCCCTCGGCTCCGAAGAGGGAACAGGCGGGTACGACGTGATCGTGGACTACGTGTTCATCCTCCCCGCGCACGAGGAACCCGGGGCGGGGGATCAGGACGGAGCGAGCGTGGAGGAGAGCGAGTTCGCGACATCCGGCGGTCTCGTCTGGGACGGCGGCTCGTGGAAGGTAGTCGACTTCAGCGCCGGACCCCGAGAGAGCGACTCTCAATGATGGTCACGCAAGGGCGAGCGCTCACGATCATCGCCGCCGGGCTGCTCAGTGTTGTGGCGATCACACCCGCCACTGCAGTTCCAAGATTCGACGCGGAGGACGATGCGCTCAACGGACGACACCAGAGCGACACGGAAAGCTCGGACGAACCCGCCTCGACGCCTGCGTCGGACGATTCGCCCGAGAAGCCAGGAGCAGGGAGCGGCTCGGACGCTGAAGAGCCTCCGCCCGTCTACGTCACCTCCCGCGAGCTCGGGGTCGACAGCAAGTACACGTGCTCGGATCTCCACGGCGAGGAGGACTACGGCGGGGGAGTCGCCTGCGGCATCAGCAATCTCGCGTGCAGCGTCGCCGATACCCTCGCCGACGAAGGCGATGGCTATCTGGCGTCCGAGCAGGTGCGGATCGACAATCGGTCGGGCCGGAGCAGCGAGGAGCTGCTTGGCTTCGACTGCCAACAACGCGGCAGCGCTGCGGCCGGAGGGGAGGGCGGTGCCGCACCCGAGGTCATCACCGTGACCCGTGAGGACTTCGCGTCCATGCCGGTGATGCCGCTGGTCGCTTCCGCAGGACCCCCTGAGGGATGGCTGCCGGCTCATATGGTCAACGTCCTGTACGCCGAGTCCGAGCCGCAGACGATGGACATGACGCTGCTCGACACCCCGGTGCAGGTGCGTGCCACGCCGGTGCTGTACGACTGGGACCTCGGCGACGGGAACACGATCTCGACCACGGATCCGGGCGAGCCCTACCCGTCGGAGGCGGTCTCCTCCACCTACCGCTATGAGGGCTGGTACGACGTCACCCTCACCACGACCTTCAGCGGCCAGTTCTCCGTCGCCGGCGGACCCTGGCAGGACATCGACGGCACGATCGAGGTCACCTCCGAGCCGATACCGATCTACTCGAAGTCCCTCGAGTCGCGCCTGGTGAACCCCGACGTCCCCGTCGACGAGGACGAGGACCCCTGGGTGCCCGAGCGGACCGCGGAGACGGAGGGCCGCAAGGACCCCGACGCCACGCATCGAGAGGTCTGAACGACGCCGTCCCGTTCTGTCGATCCTCGCTTCCTCCACATGCCCTGCCGGTCCACATCTACGCACCGACGCTGGCACGTCGTCGACGGGGCGACGAGGCTGGGCTCATCAGGTCGCATCGTTCTCGGAGCCGCCGCGACCACCGCAGAGCGAGGGGAGGGGAGCCATGCCGGAGTCCGCACTGGACTGGGCCGATCAGCTGTCCCGTCTTCTCGACCGTGCCCCGTCGGCCGAGGCCCTCGCCGCGCAGGACGACGCCGCACTGATCGACCTGATCGCCGCGACGGAGCGTGCCAAAGGACGGCTTGCCGCCGCACAGGCCCGGGCCGAGGCCGCCTTCTGGGACTCGCAGATCCGCGAGCAGCAGAGACAGGGGACGCCCAGGGGACAGCTGGGCCGCGGCATCGCCGACCAGGTCGCCCTCGCCCGTCGCATCACCCCGAAGCAGGCGTCCGACGAGGTCGCTCTGCACCGGGTGCTGCTCGGATCCCTGCCGCGCACCAGCGAGCTGCTCGAGGCGGGCGAGATCAGCGAGTACGCCGCCCGCAGGATCGCCGAGAACGTGCTGGTGCTCGAGGAGGAGGACCGGACGCGCGTCGATGTCGACCTCGCCGACCAGCTGCCATCGGTCACCGCGCGCCGGGCCGGGGACCTCGCCCGCGCCCGGGCGCAGGAGCTCGACGCCGACGCGGCGGTGCGGCGGCACCAGCGCGCGGTCGCCGACCGACGGGTCTCGCTCCAGCCGGCCGTCGACGGCATGTCGATCCTCCGCGCCACGCTCCCCGTGAAGGACGGCGTCGCAGTGCTGAAAGTGCTGACCGAGGCGGCGAGCTCGGCGAAGGCCGCCGGGGACCCGCGCACCAAGGGCCAGATCATGGCCGACACCCTCACGGCCAGCGCCTGCGGGCTCGAGAGCCCCGATGACATCCCCGTCGAGATCCAGCTGCTCATGACCGACATGACCCTCCTCGCCGAGGAGGAGGCGACGGCTTGGATCGAGGGCCATCCGCTCCCCGGAAGAGTCGCCTGCGACCTCGCGCTCGGCGTGCCGACGCTCCCGCCCCCAGCACACGTGGCCGCAGTTGCTCCCGCACCCCCGCCGGAGATCAGCAGCGCGGCGCGATGGATCCGTCGCCTCTATGCCGACGCCAAGGTCGGAGACCTGACCGAGGTCGACGGCAGACGGCGCCTCTTCCGTGGGCAGGTCCGCCGATTCATCCTGCTGCGGGATCAGCGCTGCCGCACGCCGTGGTGCGATGCGCCGATCCACGACATCGACCACGCCCATCGCTTCGCCGACGGCGGCAGCACCGACGCGGACAACGGCGTCGGCCACTGCCAGCGCTTCAACCTCGTCAAGGAGATGCCGGGATGGGAGTCGACGGTCGACCCGGCGAGCGACGACCGACCGCACCGCCTCACGATCAGGACCCCCACGGGGCACATCTATCAGTCCACCTCCCCGCTGCTGAGGCGTCTCCTGGACGGGGAGGACGGGGCCCGCGCTGAGATCCTCTCGGACGAGCCCGTCGATCTCGACGACGGCTCGGATCCTGATCGGCGGTCGAGCCCGACCACCGCGGACGACGACCGGCCGTCGGATCCCGAGGGCCTGCCGGAAGCGCGCACGGGCTGATCAGCACGGGTCGACACGCGTCGGCCCGCACCGCGGCCCGGGCACCCCTGACCTCACCGGCCTCGCGGCATCACGGCGATCCACAGCGCGACGACGGCGACCGCGGCGACCACCACGGCCCACGGCCCGAGCTGCACCTGCGCGAGCAGCACGACGAGCACCCCGCCCACCAGCGTCAGCACGAGCACCCCGGTGAGCGCACGCAGAGCGAGACGCAGAGCGTCGCGGTCGAGGGCCCCGTGCGCGGGCATGACGGCCGCGAGCGCGAAGGAGGCATGTCCCGCGAGCAGCAGCAGACCTGTCGACCCGGCGAGCACGACGTCCAGATCGGCCCGCACCGCCAGCGCGATCACCACCGCCGTCGGCGCCAGCATTCCGAGGTCCGTGTCGGGATCGAGCCACTGGGCGGCGAGGGCCGTGAGACAGACGAGCCCCACCATCACGACGCCCAGGTGCATCGCCGCGAGTCCCGGGCCGGACAGCGCGAGCGCCGCCGCGGCGACCGTCGCCGCGGTACCGGTGCCGCGCAGCGCCCACTGCACCGGACTGATCCCGCGCAGCGCGAGAAGAGCATCGGCGATCGGGTCGAGCAAGGACGTCAGCCGCATCAGGACCTCCTCCGTCGCGGTGCGCCGCGCGCGGCGGACAGGGACAGGAGCACCGGAGCCAGCGAGGCGGGCCCCTCCCACGCGGTGACCGGGATGCCCGCCTCCCGCAGCTCGCGCACCGTCCGCTCCCGCTCGAGCCTCCGCAGCGCCCACGCCTCGGGCCAGAAGCGCTCGGAGACCCGGCCGTCGAGCCGCAGCGGCCGCCCGCGCAGCACGGAGGTGTCCCCGACGCTCGGCGGGAGCGTGTCCACGACGATCACGTCCGCGCCCTGGGCGACGAGCTCCCCGATCCTGGTGATCACCTCGGGGCGGAGCAGGGGCGAGCACACCACCGTCAGCGTGCCGGTCCGCACCGCGGGCAGGCGGGGGAGGGGGCGGAGCGCGCCCGGGTCCCGGGCCGCGCGGGACAGCGCATCGGTGAGCACCCGCAGCTGACGGGGGCCGGAGCCGGGCGGCACCGCGCCTACCAGCCGCCCGATGTCGAGCAGCGCGACCCGGTCGCCGACGCCGAGATAGTGGCGCGCCACGGCGGTCGTGGCCCGGATCGTCATGTCCAGGCTGGTGGGCGCGTCCTCGCCGGCCCAGGGGGCGGGGGAGACGTCCGCGGTGGTGTCGGTGACGACGAGGACCTCGGTGTCCTGCTCGGTGAAGGTCGCATTGGTGTGCAGCTGCCCGGTGCGGCTGGTGACCCGCCAGTTGATCCGGTGCAGTCGGTCCCCGGGCCGGAAGGCGCGCACCTCCGACAGCGCGGTGCCGTCGCCGCGGCGCCGCGAGAGGTGCGCACCGCTCACCCCGATCGGGGTGGGAACGTCCACAGGGGCATCGAGCACCACGGAGGAGGGGACCACCTGGAGCGACACCTGGGGCAGGTCTACCTGCGCCCGGAAGGCGCCGAGTGGATCCGCGACCAGCACGTGCACCGGCCCCACCTCGATCCGGCCCCAGCGCCGGGCGCCGATGCGCAGCGCCGCCCCGCCGTCGCCGGTGAGGGAGCCGTGGCGCGGGGCGAGATCCGCATGCGGCGGCCTCGGGACGTTCGCCGTGGTCAGCAGGCCCGGGCCTGCGGTCACCGTGGCGCGCGCCGCACCGTCCTCGTCGATCCGCCGACGGTTCAGGTGCAGGGACGGGGCGGGGTAGGAGCGCTCCTCGCCGCGTGCCGTGCGGCGGGCGACGGCCAGCAGAGACCAGGCCAGCAGTGGCAGCCCGGCGAGGACCAGCGCAGGCTCTCCGCGCAGCAGCGCCAGGGCCAGGGCGAGCACGCCCACCGCGGAGGCGCGGACGAGCGCGGCGGTGGGACGGGGGCGGAGCGAGGGTGCGGGCGGCTGCGTGCGACCCGGCGTGCCCGTGGTCCCTGCTGTTCTCTGAGCACCCGCCGCACCGGAGGTCGTCCTCGCCGTCCTTGTTCCCGGCTCTCCCGAGTCTCCTGTCGCTCCTTCGGTCCCCGGTGCCCCCGAAGCCCTTTCCGCTGCGCCGTATCCCGCGGCCGGGCTCATGACGGGGACCGGGCCGGCTGCGGGGAGGCGACCGGCACCGGCACCTGCTCGAGGACCGCGTCGACGACGCCGGCGCCGGTCGCGTTCTGCAGCCACAGCTCGGGCCGGACGGTCACGCGATGGTCCAGCGCCGGATGCGCGAGCTCCTTGACGTCCTCCGGCACCACGTAGCCGCGGCCGCGGATCACCGCGAGGGCGCGGGCGCAGGTGATCAGAGCGAGGGTCCCGCGCGGCGAGGCGCCGACCAGGGCGTTCTGGTGACGCCTGGTCGCGGCGACGAGGTCCACGGCGTAGCGGCCCACGGCGTCCTCGACGTGCACCTCCTCGACCGCCGCCTGCAGGGCGAGCAGCTGCTCCGCGTCGAGCACCTGCGCGACGGTCTGCTCCTCGCGCCGGCGGTCGATCCGTCGGGAGACCACCTCCCATTCCTGCTCGGCGCTCGGATAGCCGAAGGACAGCCGCAGCAGGAAGCGGTCCAGCTGCGCCTCGGGCAGCGGATAGGTGCCCTCGTGCTCGATGGGGTTGGCGGTGGCGAGCACATGGAAGGGGACGGGCAGCGGACGGGTGGTGCCCTCGACGGAGACCTGTCGCTCCTGCATCGCCTCGAGCAGCGCCGACTGGGTCTTCGGCGGGGTGCGGTTGATCTCGTCGGCCAGCAGAAGGCCGGTGAACACGGGGCCGGGGCGGAACACGAACTCGCCGGTGCGCTGATCGAACACCTCGGCGCCGGTGAGATCGGCGGGCAGCAGGTCGGGGGTGAACTGGGCGCGGGCGAAGGGCAGGCCGAGCGCCTGGGCGAAGGAGCGGGCGGCGAGGGTCTTGCCCAGCCCGGGCAGGTCCTCGAGGAGGACGTGGCCGCCGGCGAGGAGTCCGGTGAGCACCAGCTCGAGGGACTGCCGCTTGCCGACGACGGCCGTCTCGACGGTGTCGAGCACGCGCCGTGCGGCGTCGGTCGCGGCGGTGGTGCTGAGGGCGGGGGTGGTGGTCATCGGGGCCTCTCCTCGCGCGGGGCGAGCTCGTCGAGATAGCGGTGCAGGGCTCTGCGGTCGATCGGCGGGAAGGGCTGCTGGGAGCCCTCCGCGGCGCGGGCGGCGCGGAGGAGCTCGGAGAGCTCCGGGCCGAGCGGCGGGGCGTCCGGGTCGCGAGCCCGTTCGTCGGCGATGTCGGCCAGGACCAGGGCGAGGGCGCGGCCGGTCATGCGGCGGTGCGGCTGCGCGCCGTGGATCAGGTCCTCCAGCCGTCGCACCCGCACGTCCTGGGCATGGGGGAGGGCGTAGTCGGCGTCGTGGTCGAGGCGCGGGGCTCTCGAGGGCTCGGCGCGGTCGGCGCCGACGTGGAGGAACCACCAGGCGGCCGCGGCGAGGAGGCCCAGCGCGATCGGCAGCGGCAGCGGGAGCACCAGGCCGATCAGCGCGAGAGCGAGGGTGAGCAGGACCGCGGCCGCCGTGGCCACGACGGTCCGCCACATCAGGCCCAGGAGGGTGTTCATGCGTCTGCGCCCCCGTCGTCGTCGCGGGGGCGCTCGCCGGTCGTACGGACCACGGCGGCGGCCTCGAGCCCCGCCGTGAGGCGATCCAGGCTCGTCATCGCGACGGCGCGGTCCTCCTCCGTGAGCGGCTCCGGATCGAACAGCGCCCGACGGTAGAGGGCGGCGAGGTCGTCGAGGGCGGCGCGGTCCAGGTCGAGCGCGGCCAGCACCTCCACGACGAACTCGAAGGTGGTGCGGGAGGGGTGCCGGGTGACGCCCGCCGCAGCGAGGGAGCGCTCCAGCGCCGTCCACGCCGCGATCACCGCGTCCTGCGCGTCGACCAGGCGGGCGAGCGGGTCCCGGGCCTCGGCGAGCGCGGTCCGGGCCTGCGCGGCGGTGAGCTCGTCCTCGGAGGCGGCGGTCGCCGGGGCCGGGGCGGGTCGGGCCAGCGCCCTCATCCGCACCGCGAGCCACACCGCGAGGACCGCGAGGGCCAGGCCGAGGAGGGAGAGCAGCACGAGCAGCGGGGCGGCGCCGAGCTCGGCCCGGGGCGGCCGGTCCGGGGCTTCCGGGGTGCTCCAGCCGGGGGCCGACCAGCCCTCGGCGGTCGGCGCAGGGGACGGCTCCTCCCGCTCCCTCGATCCGCCCGAGCTCGTGATCGGAGCACGCTCGGCGGCGGCCCCGAGGGCGACCGCGCCGAGTCCTCCCAGCGCGGCGAGGAGCAGCAGCAGGGCGATGACGCGACGCTGAGTCCCCCGGGCGGTGCTCACGGCCGATCGGGCTCCTCGCCGGGCGGTGCGGCGTGCGGGGAGGCGACCACGACGGACTGCTCCCCGTCGATGCGGGTGAGGATCAGCGTGGCGCGCTCCTCGCCGAAGCGGCGGGGCCGCAGCCTGCGACGCAGCTCGTCGGGCTCGACCGCGGTGCCGCGCTTCTTGATCTCGAGCACCCCGAGCCGGTGCTCGCGCAGGTAGGAGGTGAGGCGCTTGAGGCCGAAGGGCATCACATCCCGCACCGCGTAGCCCTTCGCGAAGGGGGTGGTGACGCGGCGCTCGGAGGTCAGGTACGCGATCGTGGGGTCCAGGGTGCGGCCGTCGATCCGGGCGGCGAGCTCCCCGATCAGCCCGGCGCGGATCACGGCGCCGTCGGGCTCGTAGAGGTGGTCGGCGAGCGGGCCGACGGCGGGGTCGCCGGCAGAGTCCGCGCCGCGGTCCAGACGGTGCGCGCCGTCGCGGCCGATCAGCACGGCGGAGGAGGCGATGCCCTCCCGGGCGAGCGGCCCGCACCAGGCGGTCGCCTCGAGCACCTGCCCGTGGAAGGACAGCCACTGCACCTCGACGTCGTCCGGCAGGGCGTCGCGGTCGTTGCCGGGGCCGAGCTTCGCGCCGAGCGGACCGGCGGCGCCGTCGCGGCCGAGGCGTCGGGCGAGGTCGAGCACGGCCGAGAGCGGCGGCTCGTACTCCTCGGGGTCGTGGAGGCGGCGGGAGCCGTCGCGGGCGGGGGCGCGTCGGGCAGGGTCCAGCCAGATCCCCTCGGTGTCGCGGGGGTCGTGGCCCTCCGCCCGGCCCAGGCGCGCGCTCGCGTTCGGGAAGGGGCGCAGGTTCACGGTGGCGACGGCGACGGTGACCGGATCGCGGTCCACCGCCTGGACGTCCAGGCCCAGCGCGGCCATCGCCATCGAGTCCCCGCCGATGCCGCAGCCGAGATCCGCGACGGAGGCGACTCCGGCGCGCTGGAAGCGCTCGGCGTGCAGCGCGGCGACCGGCAGGCGCGTGGCCTGCTCGAGGCCGTGCGGGGTGAACAGCATGGTGCTCGCGAACTCCCCGAACTTCTCCGCGGCGCGGGCGCGCAGACGGGACTGGGTGAGCACCGCGGAGACGAGCTCGGGGGAGTGGCCTGCCTCGCGCAGGCGGGTCGAGACCCGCAGCGCCTCCTTCTCCTCGTAGGGCGGAAGGGCGTTCAGCAACGCCCACCCGGAGGGCTGCAGCACGGGCTCGATCCCGCGCATCGCGGCAGCGGCGTCATCGGAGGTGGGGGCGACCATCGTGCCAGCGTACCGCCCATGCCGCGGCGCCGACCGTCGCGGCACGGGTCGTCGCTCAGGCGCGCACGTCCAGGACGAGCTTGCCGCGGGTGTGGCCCTCCTCGAGCCGGCGGTGCGCCTCGGCGATCTGCGCCAGTGGCAGCACCTCGGAGACCTCCAGCGGATAGCGGCCTGAGCGGATGCCCTGGGCGAGGCGATCCAGCCGGTCCCGTCCCGGCACGATCGACGGCACCCGCGCCTCGATACCGCGCTCGAGGGCAGGGGAGAGGTCGGCGAGGCTGGGCAGGGCGACGATGCGGCCGCCGTCGGCGAGCTGGTCCAGGCTCGGCAGGAAGGTCGAGTGGTAGTGGGTGTCCAGCACGACGTCGACGCCGCGCCCGTCGGTGAGGCGTCGGACCTCCTCGCCCCAGTCGCTCGTGTCGTACGGGATCGGGGTCGCGCCCAGCTCGCGGATCCGCTCGGCATTGGCCGCACGGCCGGTGGCGAGCACCTGGGAGGCCCCGGCCTCGAGCGCCATCGGGATCAGCAGCTGGCCCACGCCGCCGGTGCCGCCGTGGACCAGCACCGTCTCGTGCTCGGCGATCCGGGCGGTGTCCTGCACGACGGCGATCGCGGTGAGGCCGACGAGCGCCAGCCCGGCCCAGCGGGGCAGGTCCTCCTCGGCGGTCTCGCCGGGGATCGGGGCGAGGTCGTCGGCCGAGATCGCGATGACCTCGGCGGCGACGCCGCGGGAATCGTTCGGGCCGCGCATGCCGAACACGCGCGTGCCGACGGTGAGGCCGCGCGAGCCGAGCTCCGCCTCGTCCAGGCCGGAGCCCGCGCCGATCACGGTGCCGGCCATCTCACGGCCGGTCCCCGCGGGCAGCGCGAGGTCCTTCGCCCGGCCCGAGGAGCCGTCGCGGATCTTGTAGTCCAGCGGGTTCAGCCCCACGAAGCCGACCTGGACGAGGACCTCCTCGGGGCCCGGCTCGGGCACCGGGGCGTCGTGGTGGAGGGTCAGGACCTCGGGGCCCCCGAAGCTGTCGTATCGGATCTCGCGCATGCCCACCATGATGCACCTGCCGCTCTCCCCGTGGCCATGTCTGTGGACGGGTCGGCGGAGAAGCGGAGCGGCAGCGGCCGGAAGTCCGCGGCGAGCCAGCGACGGTCCCGTCTCCCGCGGCCGGGCATGGGGGATCATGGAGTCTCGCCCGCGGCGACATCGCCCGCCGTGACCTGCGCCGCGACCCGCCGCCGAAGGAGGACCATGAGTTCCGAGAGACTCTCGCCCTGGCAGTGGCGCGAGGAGATCGTCGCCGCGGTCGCGCCGCCGCGCCGCGCTGAGCGGGTGCCGCTCGAGCAGGCTCGCGGCCGGGTCCTCGCCGCCGCGGTGCGCAGCCCGGAGCAGGTCCCGGCGCTGCCGATCGCGGCGATGGACGGCTTCGCCGTGCGCCGGGCGGACCTCACCGTTCCCGGCACCACCGTGCTCCCGGTCGCGGCCGAGCTTCCGGCTCGCCCCGGCGAGGTCCCCGACCTGCCCTCGGGCAGCGCCGCCCGGATCATGACCGGCGCCCCCGTGCCCCGCGGCGCCGACGCCGTCGTCGAGGTGGAGGCGACCGACTCCGACCCCTTCGGTCCGGCCCCCGCCGTCGTCGCCCTCGCCCTCGAGAGCCTTCCCGTCCCGGGCCGTCACGTGCGCGGGGCGGGAGAGGAGATCCCGCTGGACGCGCCGCTGGCCCAGGCCGGGGACCGCGTCGGCGCGGGGCTCGTCGGACTCGCCCGGACGCTCGGGATCGACGCCCTTGAGGTGCTCCGCCCGCTGCGCGTCGCCGTGGTGGTCACGGGCGACGAGCTCACCGCGGACAGCTCCTCCGACCGACTCGGCGCGGACCCCCTGCCGGGTGCGGTGCGCGAGTCCAACGGGACGATGCTCGCCGCCGCCCTCGCCGCCGCCGGCGCGCACGCGCTCCCGCCCCGGCACAGCGGCGACGACCCGGCTGACCTGCGGGAGACGCTCGACGTCGCGGCCCGGGAGGCCGACCTCGTGCTCACCACCGGCGGGATCGGCCACGGCGCCTACGACGTGGTGAAGCTGCTGCTCGGCGAGCGAGGAGCGGGGACCTCCCGCTTCGCGCACCTCGCCCTGCGCCCCGGTGGTCCCCAGGGCCACGGCACGCTGCCCGGCGGCGTCCCCGTCGTGCACCTGCCGGGCACTCCCGTCGGCGCGCTGGTGGGCTACCACCTGTTCGTGCGCCCGCTGCTGGATCGCGACGGCGCCACGCCCCGACGGATGCTCCTGGGCGGGGAGGGGGACGGGCCCCGGCGCGGTCCCGCCGGCACCGTGCACGCCATGCCCGGGCGGCGGGAGGTCGTGGCCGATGGCCGGGAGGTCGTGCGCCTCGTGCCGGGTCGGCGGCTCGCCCCCTACGGACGGGCGGACGCGATGGTGCTCCTGGAATCGGCGGGGCCCGTCGGCGGCGCGGCGCCGGGGAGCGGCGAGTCCGCTGGTGCGCCGGAGCGGAGCGTGCTCGTCCTGGCGCTGTGACCTGCGGGGGGCCGGTGACCGCGGGTGAGCCGGGTCCTCAGCGACGCGAGGTGCCGGACTCCTCCAGCTGGTTCCGTCGAGCGTCCTGGGACCGCCGCGCCTGCTCGCGCCGGGCATGCCGGCGTCGGACGATCTCGCGGGTCCAGGAGGCCATCATCGAGATCGCAGCCCCGAGGGCGAGACCGAGGGACAGGGCGGCGAGCCAGGGGCTGTAGAGGAGCCCGGCGCCGAGGGCCAGGGCGAGGGCGCCGAGCCCGATGGGCCACGCGCCGACTCCCCGATGTCCGAGCAGATCGCTCAGCGCGATCGCGGCGACGATGCCGAGCGCGAGCACGAGCAGGTGCAGAAAGGTCACGATTCGAGCATAGCTTCGCCGCACCCCCGTACCCGTGGGTCAGTTTCGTCAAGCCGCGTCCATCGCAGGCGTTATGGTGTGCCGTGCCTGCCGAGAGACCTGGGCCACAACCGGGTCCCGGTTGTGCACGGCCGCCGGGTCGCCTCGACGTGACCGAGCGTGGTGCCGCCTCAGTGGGACGGGGCCCGCCCATGGCGAGCCCGCGACGACGAGACGGATGACGCAGGGAAGGGACCCGACGGATGATCAACAGCGTGTCGAGGGGGAAGCGTGATTAGGTTCGTCTCCCTCAGAGTGCTGACCTACGTGATCCTGGCGTTCGTCGCCACGAGCTTCGCGTACCTCCTGTCCGCCTCGCTCATGCATCCCGAAGAGGTGCTGTACCCGCCGATCGCGACGGAGCCGGTCCCGGCGGCGACCGCCCAGCACTACCTCGACGTGCGCAACGTCAACCCCGACACCCCGCTGTTCGAGCGGTACGCCAACTGGCTCGGCGGCCTCATCCGCGGTGACCTCGGCGTGACCACCGGCACGAACAAGTCGATGGTCCCGGTGCTCGACGAGCTGAAGACCCGGATTCCGATCAGCCTGCGCCTGGTCGTCCTCGGCACCGCGATCGGCACCGTGCTCGGCATCGTCCTGGGCATGCTCGCCGCGGTGCGCCGCGACTCGGTCGGCGACCGCCTCTCGACGCTGCTCGCCTTCTTCATCCTCTCCCTGCCCACCCCGGTGATCATCCTGATCGTCCAGCAGGCCAACCAGGGGATCATGGACCTCTCCGGCTGGGGGCTCCCGGCGATCAACCCGATCAACCCGCTGCTCGAACCGGGCTCCTGGGAGTCCTTCAAGTACCAGGCCAAGGCCCTGGTCATGCCCACGATCGTGCTGGCCGTCACCGCCGCCGCCTCCTACTCGCGGTACATGAAGGTGACGACCCTGGACGTGCTGGGCAGCGACTACCTCCGCACCGCTCGGGCCAAGGGCCTCACCCGCGGCAAGGCGATGAACCGCCACGGCCTGCGGATGGCGCTGATCCCCATGGGCCAGTACTTCGCCTTCGCCGTCGGCGGCGCGTTCTCCGGCTCGCTGTTCGTCGAGCTGATGTTCAACTGGCAGGGCATCGGCCGCTTCGCGATCTCCGCGATCCAGATGGCCGACGTCAACGGCACCGCCGGCGTCGTCCTGTACACGGCGATCCTGACCCTGCTCTCCGCCACCTTCGCAGACATCCTGCAGGGTGCGCTCGACCCGAGGATCCGGTGACACGATGACGAACCCCAACGACATCCGCGGCACCGAAGACGCTGCCGAGCTGCGCCGACGCACCGATCCCGAGGCGAACCCCGTCATCGGCTCCGGGGTCGACGACCCCGACGCCCAGCTCGACGAGAGCGCCGGACCGGCGATCGAGTCGCTCAGCCGCGGCGAGCTGCTGCGGCGACGGTTCCTGCGCAACCCGAGCGCATGGATCGGCATGATCATCTTCGCGGCGCTCGTGCTGATGGCGATCATCGGCCCGATGGTCTACCAGTACGGCCCCTTCGAGCGGGACCTGCGCAACGCCCTGACCGGCCCGAGCCCGTACCACTGGTTCGGCGTGAACGAGAACGGGCTGGACATCTTCGCCCGGACGATGCAGGGCCTGCGCATCTCGCTGGTCATCGGCATCGGCACCGCGGTCCTGACGACCTTCCTCGCTCTCCTCGTCGGCATCGTCGCCGGGTACGTGAGCCACAAGGGGAAGTGGGGCGCGTTCGTCGACGGTGCCCTGGTGAACCTCATCAACCTGTTCCTGGTGATCCCCTCGATCCTGCTGCTGATGCTGTTCAGCCCCGCGCTGCAGCAGGCGAGCTGGCTGTGGATGATCCCGCTGCTGGCGGGCTTCGCCTGGATGCTCACCGCCCGTGTGCTGCGCGCGATGACCCAGCAGCTGGTGCGCACCGAGTACGTCGAGGCGGCCCGGTTCATGGGCGTGAACCCGATCGTCACCATGACGCGGCACATCATCCCGAACATCGCCAGCTGGATCATCATCGACACCACGCTCGGCGTGAGCGCAGCGATCCTCGGCGAGACGGGTCTGTCGTTCATCGGATTCGGCATCCAGTACCCGCAGGTGTCCCTCGGCACCGTCCTGCAGGACTACAACATCTCCGCGCCCTATACCTGGATCCCGCCCGCGGTGGTGCTGGCCGCCCTGGTCATCTCCATCAACCTGATGGGCGAAGCGCTGCGCGACGCCCTCGACCCGACCAGCGGCTCCAGCCGGATCTGAGGAAGAAAGAATGTCCGAACCGATCCTTTCCGTGCGGGACCTGAGCGTCTCCTTCCCCTCCGAGTACGGGACCGTCCACGCCGTCCAGGACCTCAGCTACGAGGTGCACAAGGGCGAGGCCCTCGCCATCGTCGGCGAGTCCGGCTCCGGCAAGTCCGTCAGCTCCCTGGCCGTGATGGGGCTGCTGCCGCGCACGGCCGCCATCAGCGGCGAGATCGAGATGCTCGGCCACAGGATGTTCGAGCTCGACGACAAGCAGCTGTCGCGCCTGCGCGGCAACACGATCTCCATGGTCTTCCAGGACCCGCTCTCCGCGCTCACCCCGGTGTACCGGGTGGGGGACCAGATCGCCGAGGTGGTGCGGATCCACCATCCGGAGGTCTCCAAGGCCCGCGCCCGCCAGCGGGCCGAGGAGCTGCTGGACGCGGTGGGCATCCCCGAGCCCGGTCGTCGTGCGAGCCAGTATCCCCACGAGTTCTCCGGCGGCATGCGCCAGCGCGCGATGATCGCGATGGCGATCGCGAACGAGCCCGAGCTGATCATCGCCGACGAGCCCACCACCGCCCTGGACGTGACGATCCAGGCGCAGGTGATGGACCTGCTGAAGTCCGCGCAGGAGCTCATCGGCGCCGCGACGGTGCTGATCACCCATGACATGGGCGTGGTCGCGGGCTTCGCCGACCGGGTCCTGGTCATGAAGGAGTCGCGGATGGTCGAGCTCGGCACCGTCGACGAGATCTTCTACAGCCCCCGCGAGAAGTACACGCAGGACCTGCTGGCCGCCGTCCCGCGGGTCGACGCCGGCGAGGCGGGCGCCTCCCGCAGCGTCGCCGGCTCCGCGATGCAGAAGATCGCCGACCTCGGCGAGGACCGGCCGCCGCGCGAGGAGCTGCCGACGGTGCTCGAGGTCGAGGACCTGGCGAAGGTCTTCCCGATCACCAAGGGCGCGATCGTGCGGCGGAAGATCGGCGAGCAGCGCGCCGTGGACGGCATCTCCTTCGACATCCGCGAGGGGGAGTGCCTGGCGCTGGTCGGCGAGTCCGGCAGCGGGAAGACCACCACGCTGATGGAGATCATGCAGCTGCGCACCCCGCAGGAGGGGACCATCCGCATCGGCGGGAAGGAGACCGGTGCCCTGACCCGCAAGGAGCGGGCGACGCTGCGCTCCGACATCACGGTGGTCTTCCAGGACCCGATGGCCTCCCTCGACCCCAGGATGCCGATCGCAGACATCATCAAGGAGCCGATGCGCGTCCAGGGGTACAGCAAGCAGCGCATGGAAGAGCGGGTGGACTGGCTGCTGAAGATGGTGGGCCTGCTGCCCGAGCACGCCGCCCGCTTCCCCACCGAGTTCTCCGGCGGCCAGCGCCAGCGCGTCGGCGTGGCCCGCGCGCTCGCCTGCGACCCGAAGCTGATCATCCTCGACGAGCCCACCTCGGCTCTGGACGTCACCGTCCAGGCCGGCGTGCTCGCGATGCTCGCCGACCTCCGGGCACGGCTCGGGGTGAGCTTCCTGTTCGTCTCGCACGACCTCTCCGTGGTCCGCCACATCTCCGACCGCATCGCCGTGATGCAGAAGGGGAGGATCGTCGAGCTGGGCGACACCGAGGAGGTCTTCACGAACCCGCAGCATCCCTACAGCAAGGAGCTGCTCTCCGCGGTGCCGATCCCGGACCCCGAGGTGGCTCGCTCGCGGCGGCGAGAGGCCATCGACCGCAAGGCCTTCGAAGGAACTTTCGGCGGCTTCCTCGCGGACCGGGAGGACTCCAAGTGACCCTCCCCTGACCAGGGAGGACGCTCGAGACGACGGGCGGCGCGCACAGTGCGCCGCCCGTCGTCGGCGCGTCGGGAGAGGGGCCGTGCCGGGTCGGTCGCGGACAGATGCCCTGCATGTTGCGAACGGATAACAAGGGCGTTCCCGGTCCGCGTCGGGAACTCGCCGGTGACAGACTGCTCACACCGGCGAGAAGGGCGCGACCACGGTGGTCAACGCCGACCACATCTGCCGGGACAGTGCATCCAGCGGGCTCGATGATCTCGAGGACCGTGAGCGAAGGAGATTCATATGCGTGTGACGCGGCGTTCCATCCTGGGGGCGACGGCTCTGACCGTCTCGATGACCGCGCTGGCGGCGTGCAGCCAGGACCCGGGGACCGGCGGCAACGGCGGCGCCTCCGACGGCGGCGGCGAGGGCGAGCAGATCGCCTCCGACCAGAACGACATCAACCCCAAGGAGCGCGAGGAGATCGGCGAGGGCGGCGTGCTCCGCCTGGCCAACAACGCGTTCCCCGCGAACTGGAACCCATTCCACTCCGACGGCAACGAGGCCAACACCTCCGACATCCTGCGGACGATCTTCCCGCTCGAGGTGTGGTGGTCGAACGCTGCCGGTGAGGTCTCCGCGAACCCGCATTACACCAAGCGCATCGAGCTGACCTCCGAGGATCCGCAGGTCATGGAGATCGAGCTCAACGAGGGCATGAGCTGGTCCGACGGCACCCCGATCGACTACAAGTCGATCGAGAACGTCTTCAAGGTCATGGACGGCTCCCAGGAGGAGTACGCGATCGCGTCCTCCGAGGGCTACAACAAGGTCGAGAAGATCGAGCAGGGCGACAGCGACCTGATCGCCGTGATCACCTTCAAGGAGAAGTACGCCGACTGGATCGGCCTCGCTGCGGTCATGCCGGACTCCCTCGCCGAATCGGCCGAGGCCTTCAACACCGGCTGGCTCGAGGGGCCGCAGGTCACGGCCGGCCCCTTCAAGATCGGCAAGATCGACTCCGGCAACAAGACCGTGCTGGTCGAGCCCGACGAGAACTGGTGGGGCGACAAGCCGTTCCTCTCGCAGGTCCTGTTCACCACCATCGAGGATCCGGCCGCGACCGCGACCAGCTTCCAGAACGGCCAGCTGGACGTCATCGAGACCACCGTCCCGGCGACCTACTCGGTGGTCGAGCCGCTGATCGGCAACGGTGCGGTGCTCCGTCAGGCCGCGGGCCCGAACTGGACCCACATCACCCTCAACGGCGCCGAGGGCCGGCCGCTCGCCGACCAGGCCGTGCGCCAGGCGATCTTCCGTGCGATCGACCGCGAGGAGGTCTTCCTCTCGGTCAACGCCACGATGCCCTACCCGGAGAACACCGAGCCGCTGAACAACCACCTCCTGATGACCAACCAAGAGGGCTACCAGGACAACGCCGGCGACCTCGGCAGCTACGACCCCGAGGCCGCCAAGAAGCTGCTCGAGGACGCGGGCTACACCCTCAAGGGCGAGGGAGAGAGCCTCGTCGCCTCCAAGGACGGCACGCCGATCGAGATCACCTACGTCTACAACGACGGCTCGAAGACCAACGAGGCCGTGGTCCCGGTGGTCCAGGAGCAGCTCAAGGCTGTGGGCATCACCATGAAGGTCCAGAAGGTTCCGCCGACGGACCTCTTCTCGAAGTACGTCATCCCCGGCGAGTTCGACCTCACCCTCTTCGGTTGGGTCGGCGAACCGTTCCTCTCCTCCGGCGACTCCATCTGGAAGTCCGAGGGCGAGCAGAACTTCGGCAAGATCGGTGATCCGGACACGGACAAGCTCATCGATCAGGCCGCCGTCGAGACCGACCCGGCCGCGCGCCTCGAGCTGATCAACCAGATCGACGCGAACCTGTGGGAGCTCGCTGGGACGATCCCGCTGTGGCAGTCCTACGACTTCTTCGTCCAGAACGAGGACCTTGCGAACTTCGGCGCGTGGGGCTTCGAGCGGCCGGACTGGACCAAGATCGGCTACGCGAAGGGCTCCGCCAAGCTCGAGGGCTGAGCGGACGCACCCTGGGGACGGGGCCCCGGGCGGAGACGCCCGGGGCCCCGTCCCCGTTCGTGGGCGGATCCGGCTGGACTGCGGCGCCCGGACCGCGGGGCCGGACGTCGCGGTCCGTGCCCGACGTTCAGACACCTGGCCTCATGCTCTCGGCCCCGGGACGGCGCCCGCGGGACCTGCGGGACCGAGGTCGCACCTCACCGCGGGACGTGGGGGAGACTGAGCCCATGAGCTCCGCCGACCTGCCCGCCCCCGTTCCGCCCCGGATCCTGGACCGCGCCGTGCCGGCTGACCGGCCCGCGGCGCAGCGGCACGATCTCGGCCGGTACCTGCGCCAGATGCGGCTGCCGCAGCTGGGTGAGACCGGTCAGCGTCGCCTCGCCGGGGCGCGGATCGCCGTGATCGGCGCGGGCGGACTCGGCGCCCCGGCCCTGATCTATCTGGCGGCGGCGGGAGTCGGCGAGATCACCCTGTTCGACCCCGACACCGTCGACGCGACGAACCTGCATCGGCAGGTGCTGTTCACCGAGGCGGACCTCGGCCGGTCCAAGGCCGTCGCCGCCGCCGAGCACTTGCACGCGCAGTCGCCGCAGGTCTCGGTGCGCGCCGTGGTCGAGACCCTCACCCCCGCGAACGCCCTCGAGGAGCTCGCGGGCCACGACCTCGTCCTGGACGGGACCGACAACTTCCCCACCCGCTATCTCGCCTCCGACGCCTGCGAGATCCTCGACCTGCCGCTGGTGTGGGGCTCGATCCTCGCGTTCTCCGGACAGGTCAGCGTGTTCTGGGGCGCGGGCGGGCGCGGCGTCACCTATCGCGACGTCCACCCCGTCCCGCCGCGGCCCGGCGAGGTGCCCAGCTGCGCGGAGGCCGGGGTGCTCGGGATGCTCTGCGGCGTGATCGGCTCGACCATGGCGATGGAGGCCGTGAAGGTGCTCGCCGGGATGGGCGACGTGCTCTTCGGGCGCCTCGCCCTCTACGACGCGCTGCGCGCCCGGTGGGACGAGCTGCCGCTGCTCCGGGACCCGCAGCGCCTGCCGGTCACGGAGATCGAGGACGTGATGCTCACCTGCGGACTGCCGGGACCGACGGGCCCCGGCCGCGACGAGGTCACCGCCGCGGAGCTGCCAGCCCTGCTCGCGGCCGGGGCGCGGGTGATCGACATCCGCGAGGAGCGGGAGCTGGCCGAGGGCGGCATGATCGCCGGCGCCGAGCACGTCCCGATGGGGGAGCTGCTCCGACGTGCGGGCGGCAGTGCGGCGTCGGACGGGAACGGAGCCGCGGGCTCGGAGCGCGACGGCGCGGTGCCGGCGGTGGCGGTACCTGCAGACGCGGAGCTGTCGGGCGCGGTGCTGTACTGCGCGGCGGGCACGCGCTCGGCGAGCACGCAGAGGGCGCTCGCCGAGAGGGGGATCCGGGTGCGCTCGCTCACGGGCGGCTTCGACGGGATGGCCGGCAGCGGGGTCGAGATCCAGCGGCTCTGACGCGGCCCGGCAGGGCGCGACCCCTGCCGCCGGGCAGGACCCGGGCTCAGCTGTCAGGAAGCGCCCGGGCTCAACCGTCGGGCAGCGTGCGGGCTCAGCCGCCGGCGAAGGGCGGGAGCACGTCCACGCGGGTGCCGGGGGCGAGGGCACGATCGTGATCGGCGCAGGCTACGCCGTCGACCAGGAGGCTCGACCGGCCGATCACCCGGGCCGCCTCCGGGGAGGCGCCAGCGATGAGGGCCTGGACGAGCTCGCCCACGGTGCGGGCGCGCACGGTCGCGTCGTCGGCCCCGAACTCGGCGGCCGCGCCCGCGAACAGGCGCACCGCGATCTCGGGCACGGTGGTGTCGGTGGCACGGGTGTGGGTCATGGGGTCCTCCTCATCCGCCGATCGCGCTCATCGGGCGCTCCGGCTGCACGAAATCGGCCCGGTCCATGCCGTGGCCGGCCTTCTTGCCCCACTGGGCGGCGCGCCAGATGTCGGCGATCGCCTCGTCGTCCGCTTCCGAGCGAAGGGCTGTGCGCAGGTCGGTCTCCTCGCGGGAGAACAGGCAGGTGCGCACGCGGCCCTCGGCGGTCAGGCGGGTGCGGCGGCAGTCGGCGCAGAAGGGGCGCGTCACCGAGGCGATGATCCCCACCCGGCCCCGGTGCAGGCCGGTGGCGCGGTCGGCGACCTCGTACAGCTCGGCGGGCGCGCCGTCGCGCGGCTCGGCGACCGGGGCGAGCGCGTAGCGGGGCGCGAGCATCTCGTGCACGTCCCCGGCGGTGATCATGGTCGAGCGCTCCCAGCGGTGGTCCGCGTCCAGCGGCATCTGCTCGATCACCCGCAGCTGCAGGTCGCGCTCGAGGCACCAGTCCAGCAGGTCGGGCAGCTCGTGGTCGTTGATCCCGGGCATCAGCACGGCGTTGACCTTGATCGGGTCCAGGCCCGCCGCGCGCGCCCCGTCGATCCCGGCGAGCACACGGTGCAGCAGAGGCCTGCGGGTGAGGCGCTCGAAGGTCTCCGAGACCACCGAGTCGAGCGAGACGTTGATCCGGTCGAGCCCCGCTTCCCGCAGCCGCTCCGCGCGATGGTCCAGGCCGATCGCGTTGGTGGTCAGGGAGATGTCGGGGCGGCGCTCGAGGGAGGCGACCCCGGCGATGATCTCCTCGAGATCGGGCCGGGTCAGCGGCTCCCCGCCGGTGAAGCGCACCTGCTCGATGCCGAGCCGCTCCACCCCGATGCGCACCAGGCGCACGATCTCCTCGACCGAGAGCAGCTGGTCCTTCTTAAGGAACACCATCCCCGACTCGGGCATGCAGTAGGTGCAGCGCAGGTTGCAGAAGTCCGTCAGCGACAGGCGCAGGTCCGTGGCCTCGCGTCCGAAGCGGTCCGCGAGCGCCGGGGTGTCCGGTCGGTCGGTGGTGTCCGGGAGCGCGCCAGCCGCCTCGTCGGTGCGGCGCGGCACCGGGATGCCGAGGGAGACCCGTCGAGACGACATGCGCGCACCTCCTGCTCAGCGGCCCGGCAGCTCCGGGGTCCCTCCAGGATAGGACGGCTCGGCGGGACGGGGGCGGGGTTTCGGGGTGGGACCGGGCACGGACGCGACACGGAGCGAGCGCGGACCGGGCGCCGACCGCGCGCTGATCGGACACGGACGGGGTCAGGGACGAAGCCGGACCGGGCTGGGCAGGGTCGGGGCGGGACCGGGCCCTGACGAGAGCTCCGCGCACGGGCCGGTCGGGCAGCGGCGGTCGAGAGCGCCATACTGGAGGGGACCAGGACGGGCCGATGAGGCACAGGAGAAGGAGGTCCGAGCGATGACCGGTGCGCAGCGCAGCCCGCTGGCCGACCACGTGGCCGACGCCGTCGCACTGCTCGCCGCCGTGCGGGCGACCGAGCCGGTCGCGCTGGACGGCCGGGCCGTCGGCCGCGTCGCCGCCCGGCCGCTGCGCTCGCACGTGGACGTGCCCGGGGTGGACAACTCGCAGATGGACGGCTTCGCCGTCGCGTCGACCGATCTCGCGGGCCCCGGTGCCGCGGTGACGCTCCCGCTCGGGCCGACGATCGCTGCCGGCGATGCGCCGGGCCGGCTCGAGCCCGGGCAGGCGCGGCCGATCATGACCGGTGCGCCCGTCCCGGACGGCGCGGACCTCGTGGTCCCGGTCGAGGAGAGCGCCCAGGGGCGCTTCGACACCGGCGGCGCGGGGGCCGAGGGAGGCGGAACGAGTGCCGGAGGACCGGACGCCGCGCACGGCGCTGATCCGGCGACCGTGACGCTCACGCCGGCCGATGCCGCACCGGGCCGCTTCGTGCGCCGCCGCGGCTCCGATACCCACCGCGGGGACACCGTGCTGCGCGAGGGGCAGATGCTCACCCCCGCGCGGATCGCGCACCTCGCCGCCTGCGGCCTGAGCGAGGTCGAGGTGGGGGCGCCGGTGCGGGTCGTGGTGCTCTCGACCGGTTCCGAGGTGCGCGGCCCCTCGGGTGCGGAGCCCGCCCCCGGCACCCTCCATGACGCGAACGGACCCGGACTCGCCGCCGCGCTCACCGAGGCAGGTGCCGAGGTGGTCCACCGCGGCGCCGTGCCCGACGACGCGACGCTGCTGCTGGAGCGACTGCGCGACGAGGTCCTCGCGCACGACGCCGACCTGATCGTCACCAGCGGCGGAGTGAGCATGGGGGCCTTCGAGGTGGTGCGCCACGCCGCCGCGCTGCCCGGGACGACCCTCGCCTTCCCCACCCTCGCGATGCAGCCCGGAGGCCCCCAGGGCATCGGCACCCTCGAGGTGGACGGGCGGCGCGTGCCCTGGCTCGCCTTCCCCGGCAACCCCGTCTCCGCGCTGCTGAGCTGCGAGCTGATCGCCCGCCCCGCCCTCGGCGCCCCGCCGCGCCGACGTCTGCGCCTGCCCGTCCGCCTCGAGGCCGAGGAGTCCTCGCCCGCGCAGCTGGAGCAGTACCGTCGAGCGCGGGTCCTGCCCTCGGGCGCCGTGCGGCTGGTCGGCGGCGCATCCTCGCACCTGATCGGCGGGTACGCCGCGGCCGATGCGCTCGCGATCGTCCCCGTCGGCACCGCCGTCGTGCGCGACGGAGACCTGCTCGAGACCCTGCTGATCCCCGGAGGAGACTCATGACCACCGCCCCCGACCCTGTCGGCCGGTCGACCGACGCGGGCGAGCTCTCGCACGTGCGGGCCGACGGCACCGCCCACATGGTCGACGTGACCGCCAAGCAGGTCACCTCCCGCGAGGCGACCGCCCGCGCCGTCCTCGTCACCCGCGAGGACGTGGTGGCCCGGATCGCGAGCGGCGACCTGCCCAAGGGCGAGGCGCTCGCCACTGCGCGCCTGGCCGGGATCATGGGCGCCAAGCGCACCGCCGAGCTGATCCCTCTGTGCCACCCGCTGCCGCTGACCGGCATCGAAGTCGACCTCGACCCGCGCGGCGACCGCGTCGAGATCACCGCGAGGGTGCGCACCAAGGGCGTCACCGGCGTCGAGATGGAGGCGCTGACCGCGGCGAGCACCGCCGCGCTGACCCTCTACGACATGATCAAGGCCGTGGACCACCTCGCCGTCATCGAGGAGATCCGGGTGCTCGCGAAGTCCGGCGGCAAGAGCGGGGACTGGCGCCGCGAGGAACCGCGATGACCGCGCGCGACAGGCGATGGCCGCGCATGATGAGCGATGACTGCGCGCCACGAGCGATGACGCAGGAGGAGGAACGATGAGGCAGATGCCCGCCCAGCGCACCGACGAGGACTGCGCGGTGCGCGAGGACCCGGATGCGCCGCCGCTCCTGCACGGCAGCGCCCGGATCATCATCGCCTCGACCCGCGCGGCCGACGGCACCTACGAGGACCGCACCGGCCCGCGGCTCGAGCGATGGCTGTGCGGGCGGGGCCTGGCCCCCGTCGAGAAGCAGGTCGTGGCCGACGGCCCCGAGGTGGGCCGCGCGCTCGCCGAGGCGGTCGCCGAGGGCGTCGACGTGGTCATCACCTCCGGCGGCACCGGCATCAGCCCCACCGACGTCACCCCCGAGCAGACCGCGCCGCTGATCGAGCGGGAGATGCCCGGGATCCTCGAGGCCGTGCGCCGCCGGGGCGAGTCGGCGAAGGCCACCGCCCTGCTCAGCCGCGGCATCGCCGGGATGGCGGGACGGAGCTTCGTGGTGAACCTGCCGGGCTCCCGCGGCGGCGTGAAGGACGGCATCGCCGTGATCGATTCGCTGCTGGACCACCTGCTCGAGCAGCGCGACGGAGGGGACCACGGGCCGGAGGGCGAGGCGAGGGCCGACGGATCCGACGACTCCGCCCGCGTTGCCACGACCACGGCGGCGATGAGCGAGTCCGGCTCGTTCGCGGGGGCGACGGATCCAGCGACCCCGTCGGACCAGGCCGATCCGACTCGCGGGACGACCACCTTCCCGGCGGACGGTGCCGACGAGCGCGGCGACGCCGCGGCCCGGGGGCTGCGGATCGCGGGAGACCCCGCGATGGGGGAGGCTCCGCAGCGGGTGCGGCATGCCGCGGTCGGCACCGAGGAGATCACCGTGGCCGCCATGGCGGCAGCCGTCGCCGACCCGCGCTGCGGCGCCGTGGTCACCTTCGACGGCGTGGTGCGCGACCACGACGGCGGGCGCGGCGTGGACCGGCTCGAGTACACCTCCCACCCCTCCGCCCCCGCCGTGATCGCCCAGGTCGCCGCCGAGATCGCGGAGCGCTATCCGGACGTCCTCGTCGCGGTCGCCCATCGCGTCGGGCCCCTCGCCATCGGGGACTCCGCCCTCGTGTGCGCGATCGCGGCCCCGCACCGCAAGCAGGCCTTCATCGCCTGCGACGAGCTCGTGGACACCGTCAAGCAGCGCGTCCCGATCTGGAAGCACCAGGTCTTCGACGACGGCGCGAGCGAATGGGTGGGGGCGCTGGGCTGAACCCGGTCGACTCCGACACCTGCGCGACACCTGCGGCCGCTACCGTTCCCGGCATGCGCATCCTGCACCTGACCGACACGCACCTCTACGGCGATCCGTCCGCCCGCCACTACGACCGGATCGACACCGCCGACGCCCTGCGCGGGCTCCTGTCCCGTCTGGAGGGCCTCACAGGCATCGACGCCGTGGTCCACACCGGTGACGCGTCCGAGGACGGCACCGCCGAGAGCTACCGCCTGCTCCACGAGATCCTCGACCCCTTCGCCGCCGCTCTCGACGCGCCGCTCGCGATCGTCATGGGCAACCACGACGTCTCCGCCGTCTACGGCGAGGCGGTCGCCCCGGGGGAGCGGATCGCGCCGAGCCAGGACCGGGTCGTGCCGCTCGGCGGTGGGGCCCGCGTGGTCGTGCTCGACTCGAGCGTCCCCGGCGCCGGCTACGGCCACCTCGATCCCGAGCAGCTGGACTGGCTGCGTGGCGTTCTCGCCGAGCCCGCTCCCGGCGGGACCGTGCTCGCCATCCACCACCCGCCGCTCGTCGCCGCGACCCCGCTGCTGCGCGGACTGGACCTCGACGGGCTCGACGAGCTCGCCGCCGTGCTCGACGGCTCCGACGTGCGGATCGTGCTCTCGGGCCACTACCACCACGAGATGACCGGCGAGATCGCCGGGATCCCGGTGCACGTCGCCCCCGGGATCACCAACGTGGTCGACCCCGTCGGGGCGGGCGCGGACGAGCAGTCGCTCGCCCTGTCCGGCATGAGCCTGGTGGAGCTGGGGGAGGGGGCGCCGCGCGTGGTCAGCTCGGTGTTCCCGAACGCCGGCGACACCCTCGCTGATGTGGAGCGCCCGGTCTACCGCTTCGCCCCCGAGCAGGTCGCACAGATCCTCGAGGCCGCCGGGCGCTGAGCGGCGGGACCTCGCCCGGCCGCTCCGGGGCCGGACACGGAGCGTCCTGGCGGCCGCGCCTTGCACGACGCCCCTGCAGGCACTGCTTGCAGGGGCGTCGTCGGCGGCGGCGCGAGGCGCCCGCCGGGGGAGATCAGTAGCCGAAGCCGTAGGGGCGGATGCCCTGGGAGCCGTGACGGGCGACGGAGGCGGTGGCATCGGCGCGATGGTCGCGGTGCGTGCCCGTCTCGACGATGTCCTGCGCGAGCTGGTCGTCGCGGCGACGGAGGGCGGAGCGGAGGGTGCGGATGAAGGCCATGGAGGATCTCCTCGGGTTCGGAGGGGTGTGAGCGTTGCGGACGGGCCCTGGATCGCAGGTGCGCCGTCGGTCTCGACATCCCCAGTCCTATCGCGCGCGGGGGCGTGGCGTCACGCCTTCGGGGACGATAAGTTATCGGGTTCACAAGAAGGGTGTGACCTGGGCATCCCTCGAGCCGCTCGGGGTGAGGGGGTGTCGAGAAAGCCGTGGCCTTCGAGCTAGGACCCTCGAGGCCGACCCCGAGGGGTTCGCGCAGCCCCAGGAGCGGAGCAGCCGAAGGAGCGGAGTTGGAGACGCGGCAGTCGGCTCGTCGTCAGCTCCATCGCCGCGCTCCCCGGGATCGCGGTGCCGGCGGAGCCGGGGAAGGTCGTGTGCGAGCGCGGCTCTCTCTTGGCGCGTGGCCTGCAGCGACGCGCGCAGCGCGACGCATCGAGCCGACGCCCGGCCCAGATTTAGCACTCGCCTTGCGTGAGTGCCAGCCCTCGTCCTAAAGTGGGTGCCGTTGGCAGTCGACGGCCGAGAGTGCCAGAAGCTGCTACGAGGGACCCGCCCCGGTCGGCACCGCGACGACGATCGGACCCGGGACCCGACCCCGAACTCATACAGAGTCAGTCTCTTCATGAAGGAGTGAGCCGCATGTCGGTCTCCATCAAGCCCCTCGAGGACCGCGTCGTCGTCAAGCCGCTCGAGGCGGAGCAGACCACCGCCTCCGGCCTGGTCATCCCTGACACCGCGAAGGAGAAGCCCCAGGAGGGCGAGGTCGTCGCCGTCGGCGCCGGTCGCTTCGACGACAAGGGCGAGCGTGTCCCCATGGACGTCAAGGTCGGCGACAAGGTCGTCTTCTCCAAGTACGGCGGCACCGAGCTCAAGTACGGCAACGAGGAGTTCCTGGTCCTCGGCGCGCGCGACATCCTCGCGATCATCGAGGCCTGAGCCATGGCCAAGGAGATCCTGTACAACGAGGACGCGCGCCGCGCGCTCGAGCGGGGCGTGGACAAGCTCGCCAACACCGTCAAGGTGACGCTCGGGCCCAAGGGCCGCAACGTCGTCCTCGACAAGAAGTGGGGCGCCCCCACCATCACGAACGACGGCGTGACCATCGCCCGTGAGATCGAGCTCGAGGATCCCTACGAGAACCTCGGCGCTCAGCTCACCAAGGAGGTCGCGACCAAGACCAATGACGTGGCCGGCGACGGCACCACCACCGCCACCGTCCTCGCCCAGGCCATCGTGCACGAGGGTCTGCGCAACGTCGCCTCCGGCGCGGCGCCCGCCGCCCTCAAGCGCGGCATCGAGAAGGCCGTCGAGGCGCTCTCCGAGAAGCTCGGGGAGATCTCGACCCCGGTCGACGGCAAGGCCCAGATCGCGTCGGTCGCCTCGGTCTCCAGCCAGGACCGCGAGATCGGCGACCTGCTCGCCGAGGCCTTCGACAAGGTCGGCAAGGACGGCGTCATCACGGTGGAGGAGTCCTCCACCACCGCGATGGAGCTCGACTTCACCGAGGGCATGCAGTTCGACAAGGGCTTCATCTCCCCGCACTTCGTCACCGATGCGGACCGCCAGGAGGTCGTCCTCGAGGACGCGCAGGTGCTGCTGCACCAGGGCAAGATCTCGGCCGTGGCCGACATCCTCCCGCTGCTCGAGAAGGTGGTGGAGAGCGGCAAGCCGCTGTTCATCATCGCCGAGGACGTCGACGGCGAGGCCCTGTCCACGCTGGTCGTCAACAAGATCCGCGGCGCCTTCAAGGGAGCGGCCGTCAAGGCTCCCGCCTTCGGCGACCGCCGCAAGGCCATGCTCCAGGACATCGCCGTGCTCACCGGCGCCCAGGTCGTCACCTCCGACCTCGGCCTGGACCTCAAGACCGTCGACACCGACGTGCTCGGCCACGCCGGCCGCGTCGTCGTCACCAAGGATTCGACCACCATCGTGGGCGGGGCCGGCGACGACCAGGCCGTGGCCGATCGCGTCGCGCAGATCCGTGCCGAGATCGAGAACACCGACTCCGACTGGGATCGCGAGAAGCTCCAGGAGCGCCTCGCGAAGCTGGCCGGCGGCGTGTCCGTGATCAAGGTCGGGGCTCACACCGAGGTGGAGCTCAAGGAGAAGAAGATGCGCATCGAGGACGCGGTCTCCGCGACCCGCGCTGCCATCGAGGAGGGGATCGTCGCCGGCGGCGGCTCCGCCATCGTGCAGGCGTCCTCCGTGCTGGTCGACGACCTCGGCCTGACCGGTGACGAGGCCGTGGGCGTGCGCGCCGTGGCCCGTGCGGTCGTCGAGCCGCTGCGCTGGATCTCCGAGAACGCGGGCCTCGAGGGCTACGTCGTCGTCGAGAAGGTCAAGGAGGCGCAGGTCGGCACCGGCCTGAACGCCGCGACCGGCGAGTACGTCGACCTGGTCTCCGCCGGCATCATCGACCCGGTCAAGGTCACTCGTTCCGCCCTGCGGAACGCGGCCTCGATCGCGGGCCTGGTGCTGACCACCGAGACGCTGGTCATCGAGAAGAAGGACGAGGACGAGGAGGCCTGATCCTCCGAGTCGACGACCGGCATCCGCCGATCGCGTCCGACCCGACGGGGCGGGCGGTGCAGGGAGACCCGCGCCGCCCGCCCCGTCGTCGTGCGCGCGGGGCCATGCCCTTCGACTGGACCGAGCTCGCAGGGACCGAGCTGCCCGTGACCGGCGCGGGGAGCGCGAGGAGGACCCTTGCGCCCGGCCCTCCCATGACGTGCCCGTCGACTCTGCTCCCACCAGGGCCGACGGGCACGTCCGTTCCTCGGGTCAATCCCCTCGCCGGTCCTGTGCGAGTCCTAAGATGAGCGGACCCGGCCGGGATGCGCCGGGACCGTCCTGGGAACGAGAGCCGGAGGAGCAGTGGTGACGAGCACGCCGGACACGCTGCCCCCAGCCGCCGGAGGGGACCTCCCCACGCGGACCTACGGGCCGCCCGCCGCCGTGGTGATCGGGGCGCTGATCATCGGTCTCGTGTTCACCGTCGTGCTCGAGTTCCTCGTGATCATCAGCTTCGTCGGGCAGCGGCTCTGGCGCCATCCGGAGCTCATGCACGATGCCCTGTTCACCCTCCCGCTGGTGCTGTGGGTGCTGGTCGCCGTCGTCTCGAGCGTGATGACCCTGCGGGTGGTGACTCTGTGGCTGCAGCTGGACGAGGACGGCTTCGAGCTGCGCAGTCTCTTCCGGCCCACGCGCAGGGCCCGCTGGGACGAGGTCGGCTCCGTGATCGCGGTGCGGGACATCGCCCGCGGCTCCGGTCCCACGGAGATGCTCGACCCGCCGGAGACCGCCTACGACGGCGTCTACGTGCTGGACCACCAGGGCCGACGGCTCCTCGCCGTCTCGAGCCGCTTCTTCGGCGAGAGGGCGCAGCGGATGGCGCTGCAGCGGGCACGCGAGGCGGGGATCCGCATCGAGCACATCGATGCGATCACCCCCGCCGAGCTGAGGCGCGAGGCCCCGCAGGCGCTGACCTTCGTGGACCGCCACCCCACGCTGCTGCTGTTCGCGTTGCTGGCGTTCTACATCGGCCACAACGTGCTGACCTTCGCCGTGTGGGGGCTGTGACGCCGCAGGGCCCGACGTCGACCGGGCGGTCGGCGGCCGGCCCGCCGAAGGAGGACCCATCGGGCGCGGCGCCGACGGGCGGGGCGCCGTCGGGCGCAGGGCCGACGGGCGGGGCGCGGACGGGCGGGCC